>PUNG01000125.1 GCA_003551675.1 Thermoplasmata archaeon | reverse complement strand
TCTCCTCGGGATCATCAGGTGTCTTCTCGTCACTCTGCATCCCCATCCAGACGAACACGAGCAGAGCGATGATCGAGAGGATCAAAGCGGCGATCAACCAACTGTCGGTGGTGACTTCTTCGACAGTAAAAGTAAGGCTCACGTCTCCCGCTTCTATGTGATACTCCCCGTCCTCTCCGATCTCGTAGGTCGTTGAAACCGTTTTTGTTTCACCGGCCTCCAGCTCTACCTCTACTTCGTCGATAAGGGCGTCGTTCACGTAAAATTCTACAGTGTATTCTCCTTCTAGCTCACCCACGTTGGTCACGTCTACGCTTATCTCGATCTCTTCACCCACTTCCGGTTCTTCCGGCTCTACTGTTAGGTTGGATAATTCAAATTCTCCCGGGTCCAACTTCTCAAAGTGTGCGGTGATGTTTTTGTTTTCATCCATGGTGACGGTGATTTCTACTTCGGTACTTGTTTCGTCACCGGACCACTCTTCGAAGTACCAACCTTCGGCAGGTACCGCTGTTAAAGTCACTTCCGTGCCCGCTTCGTACTCGTCCTGGTCGGGCTCAACTTCTACGGTGCCTTCACCTTCCACATTAACAGTTAGTTCGTAGTATTCGATCTCTTCTTCAAACACTGCTGTGATGTGCATGTCATCTTCAATGATCATAGTGATCTGTTCATCAGTACCTTCATGATCCCCTGTCCACTCGACAAAGTGCCAACCTTCGTCAGGTACAGCCGTAAGAGTCACTTCGGTTCCCTCTTCGTAGTCTTCCCGCTCGGGTTCTACCACCACTTCTCCTTCACCCTCTACATCCACCGTCAATTCGTATGTTTGGATCTCTTCGAACACCGCCGTTACCTCTTTATCATCGTCCATGGTGATAGTGATCTCTTCCTCCGTTCCTTCCACATCACCAGTCCACTCTTTGAAGTACCAGCCATCCTCGGGTATCGCCGTCAAGTTGACCTCGGTTCCATGCTCGTACTGTTCCAGTTTTGGATCGATTTCAACAAGCCCCTCTCCTTCCACGTGTACCGTTAAAGTGTATTCCCTCATCGCAAAGTGTGCCGTCACCTCTTTGTCATCGTCCATGATGATAGTGATCTCTTCCTCCGTCCCTTCCGCATCGCTGGTCCACTCATAAAAGTGCCAATCTTCGTCAGGTACAGCCGTTAGAGTCACTTCCGTGCCCGCTTCGTACTCTTCCTGCTCAGGTTCTACCACCACTTCACCTTCACCCTCTATATCAACCTCAAGTTCGTATGCAGGTATCTCTTCGAACACCGCTGTTACTTTTTTATCCTCGTCCATAACTATCGTTATCTCGTCTTCCGTTTCTTCATAGTCACCTGTCCACTCCACGAACTCGCGCCCCTCGTCTGGCATCGCTGTCAAAATAACCTCGGTTCCTTCGATATAGGCATGGGTACCAGGTTCAGGATCGGTAGTACCTTCTCCATCTACATATATCGTAAGTAAATGTTCATCTTCCTCCACTTCTCTAAAGTGAGCTGTTATCTCGTGATCGTTATCCATGGATATCGTGGTCTCGGCGGATTCGGGATCGGCAACGCTATCGATATCGCCGGTCCATTCCTCGAAGACCCATCCTTTCTCGGCAATGGCCTTCAGGTCCACTTTAGTACTGTTCTCGTAAACCAGCGTCTCGCCGTCCTCGATCCCCTCACCATCGACCTCGACGGTTCCTTCCCCTTCGACGTTCACCGTCAGGTTGAATTCATCCGTAACTTGCCAGCTCAAGAATGGATACGTTTCATTATCCACGATATTCCATATGTGTTCAGGATCGCTTTCTTCATGATCCACGCTCGTGATATTCCAGTCCGCGTCTTTGAAGGTGGTGATATCTTGCATCTCTTCCGTAGTCAAGCCAGTGGCCCCTGTGCCCGCACTCTCATTTTGACCTGTTGTTTCGATGTCCCAGAAACAGGCCTCCAGCGCATCATAGCCCCCTTTCCCCATCTCTCCTACTAAACCTCCTATACTCCATCCCTCTCCTTCCACAGGGCCAGCGGCATATGAATTATTTATCCTACTTCGTACATATCCTACGAGTCCACCTACACGCCCGTGCCCGCTAACATTACTAGTTGCATACGAGTTCTTTACTATTCCTCCCCATTCATTCCATCCAAGAAGCCCACCTACATCTCTGTTACCGCTTACATTCCCATTGGCGTGCGATTTTTGAAGAAGACTTTGATAGTTCTGACCAACTAATGGTCCTACATATATATATCCTATCACTTCCGCATCTATCAAGCCTACACTAGTGATCTCTGCATCGTATGTAGCTCCAAATAGTCCTACATAGTTTGTCCCGGGCCGATTTATGTAAAGATCGCTTATTTCATGCCAGTTTCCGTCGAAAGTGCCTGTGAAGGGGTCATCCCTATCTCCTATGGGTTCCCATCCCACTACAGCATTTTCATAAGTTACATAGATAAATCTTTCTCCAGTATCTTCCTCTATTGTGATAATGGGATGCTCTACTGTATAGCTTACTGCACTGCTAAAACGATCTTCAACAGATAGAACTGAATCATAATCATCCTCATCAAAAGGTATATTTATCGTATCGCCCTTATCCCAACTTTCAGTAGAGGCTCCGGCACTTTCCCTGACTTTATGGTTCTCTACTTGGGTTTTATAGTCGTCGTAACCCGCCGTCTCTTCGTCCAGATCAGTCGTAAGCGTATAGTCCCCTCCTAGATCGTATCTTATCCTGTGCAGGTCTTCCCAATCCCTGATCTCATAGGAGTGTTCTTCAAATACTACGGTGATGTTTTTGTCGTCGTCCATGGTTATGGTGATCTCATCTCCATCTTCTTGAATATCTCCAGTCCATTCTATGAGTACCCATCCTCCCTCCGGAAAAGCCTCGACGCTCACTTCCTCCCCTTCGGTATATTCGTGTACGCCTTCACCAGGTACGGTACTCCCTTGTCCTTCGATACTTATCTCCAACTCGTACACATCTAGCTCTTCGAATACTGCGGTGATATTTTTATCGCCGTCCATAGTTATGTTTATTTCGCCGTCCGTTGCTTCGTAATCGCCAACCCACTCAACAAATCTCCACCCTTCCTCCGGTAAAGCCTCGACGTTCACTTCTTCCCCTTCTTCGTAGATATGAGTACCTTCTTCCGGATCGGTTGTCCCTTGTCCTTCGATATCAATTGCCAACTCATACTCTGCAACAACATCCGAAAAGTGGGCCGTGATCTCTTTATCTTCATCCATCGTTACAGTGATTTCTTCCTCACCTCCATCGTGATCTCCTTGCCATCCGGTGAACTCCCATCCGTCGTCGGGGGAAGCTTTCACGGTCACTTCTTCTCCTTCAACGTATTCGTGCACGCCCTCCTCCGGTTCAGTACTGCCTTCACCTTCGATGTTTATCTCAAGCTGGTAGTGAGATTCGTTGTTCTCGTTCTGATCCGATATGCCATCTATACGGCATCTTCCGACATAGGAAACGGTTTCAGATCCGTTTTCTGCGTCCTCGGCCCTACCTGAAAAACCAAGACCCATCCCAAAAATGCTCAAAACCAGTAGGCCTACGACAAAAAATCCTCCAACAGCTTTTTCTTTCATATTAGATCACCAATACATCGAGTCCTGTCTTCCTTCCAAACCCTTCCTGGAGGGTATTCTTTCACTATCACGGTAAGCAGACTCCTCACAACCATCTACTAAATATAAAATACGTTCTTCTAGTATTTAAAATTTATGAAAAAAAATATATATAGTGGTTCGACGATAAGCTGTTGAGGACCTTGTGATAGAATGAAAAGAAAAGGTAGAGGGGTAAGGATAATGGCTTTTTTGAGTGTTGGATTACTGGTGCTTTCGGTTGGAGGAGTTTTCGCTGAAGGAGGAAGAGCTACAGGCGGAGGAGATGACGAAATAGATCTACACGTTAAATATGATGACTACAACACAGAGAAATATGATGGATGGATTGAGGATCAGGACCAGGATTACGACTACGACTATTATTCTACTCACACGTTCGTGGTGAGAAGAGGGAACGAAGTTCTGTTGAGAAGTAATGTAGATGACCTAGAGTTTGAAATAGATGCTAACAAAACAGATCAAACCGCTCTGTCTGTGCAAGACCCAGAGTATGACGAAGGATCGTGGGATTATACCATCGACATCCCGTCAGATGCGACCATCGGTAGCTATACCATAAATGCAACAAATGGTGACTTCGAGAAAAGCCTGTACATGGACGTGATATTCAATCCGTTTGAGACAGATCTAGCTGAAGAGAATATAGAGGCATACGCCTACGGTGAAGATCTTGTCTTCTTTCAAAACGATGTAAGGGATTACGATTATGAATTGAACATATACGGTAAAAGTGACGAAACCGTGGACCATAGTATACTCGAGTATGCTACTGCGGCCGCGGGAAATTCATCTGATGTCTTAGAGGCGAGCATGAAACTGGGGAGGATGGTCAGTCAGCGGATCGTTTGGCATTCGGAGCAATCGGACTTTCATTCGATTATAAAGGAAGGCGATGATAGAAATGTTGAACGATATTTCGACTATGAGGACGAGCAACAACCTACAGATGTTGATGGTTCTTGGATCCCTGAGTGGGATAAAGAGGGAGAAGAAAGGATAGGCCGGATAGAACTAGATAACGAAAATGTTACGCCTCTCACTTTGGAGGATGCGGAGAATCTTGCTATGAACGATTACTATATCAATAGAACTGTTGATGACGAGGGAAACACTAAACAGATAATCGGGCATTGTAGGGATTATTCTACCATGTTCACTGCATTGGCTAGAAGTCTCGGCATACCTACGAGAGTTGTGTATAATTCTGGATTAGCGCATTATTCAAATCAGGTATGGTTTGAAGACCCTCCACTGAAAGAAACTGTACCGGCTGAATCAGATTGGGAGTATGAATACGAAAACTGGTATCACTTCAGTTTCAACGATGGTACGCAATGGGATTTCTCTCATATTAGAGAAAGGGCAGATTGGCCGTTACCCATTGCAGGACCTTTGATAGATAATTTGCGGGCAAGTTGGCATTTAGGAGTGAGTGATGTTTACGATGATGTGGTAGGGATGGATGTAACGTATGCGAATACAACAGGAGAGGAGAGTGAAATCTTTAACGACGAGGAGTATCACCTCGAGGAAGATGTACTGCAAGAACACCATTATATGTTGTCGGAAGAGGAAGAAACCAAGGGTCACATGTTATTCAACAACCGTGACTTTTACCTGCTCAACCTGACCGATGCGGAGAGGGAAAGGGAAATAAAGGTTTCTTGTACCGAAGGAGTTAGTTTGGAGCTATACATAAACCAATCAGAAGAAGTAGGGTATAATAATTCGTATTATCCTTCTCAGGTTGGTGGATATGATAATAAAAGTGGTGAATTTGATGAGGTTGTGTTATGGGCGGACAACCGTTCTTACGAGGGATACGATATCAGTACCGATCCCTGCACCCCTGACTCTCCCATCACTGAAGTTCTAGAACCCGGTTACTATTACTACATATTGGTTGCTCCCTCTAATGAAAGTTTGCCTTACCACCGAGAAAATTATGATTACGGTACGGGCGAGAACCAAGGCGGAAACTATGGAACCTACACCATCACTGTTGATGCTGCGGGTGAGTGGCCCATGTTTGGACATGATAGGAGACGTACCAGTAGAAGTCCCTACGACACGAGCCATGTGTATGGGAGGGAGAAATGGAACTTTACCACTACTGACTCAGTAATTTCTTCACCGGTTATAGGTGATGATGGAACGATATATATCGGCTCGGACGATGGTAATCTGTATGCGGTTTCTCCACATGGGACCGAGAAGTGGAATCTATCTTTAGGTGAAAATGTGCGTTCTACTCCAGCAGTTCTTGGAAATGGTGGTACTATTTATGTGGGATCAAGGTCTGATTTTCCCCCTGGCGGTTCATTCCTACACGCAATATGTCCGAATGGAACTTTAAAATGGTCTTATCCCATGGGGCTTGGTGGTGTTCTTTCATCGCCAACCATCGATGAAGATGGGACTATATATATTGGCTCTGGTGATGGGAATTTATATGCGATAAATCAAGATGGTACGGAGAAATGGAATTTTTCTACAGAGGGACCTATAGGTTCTTCTCCAGCGATTGGTAGAGACGGTACTCTATATTTCGGTTCGAATGACAATAATATATATGCCATCAACCAAGACGGAACGTACAAATGGAGTTTTAGTACGGGCGATAATGTGAGTTCCTCACCTGCTATCGGTAGCGATGGAACTATATATGTTGGCTCTGAGGATGAAAAGTTATATGCATTAAATCCTACGGAGGGGACCGAGAAATGGAATCTATATTTAGGAGAGTATGTTGTTTCCTCACCTGCTATAGCCAGGGATGGGACGGTATATGTGGGTTCAATGTCTAATATACCTCCTCACGGTTCATTCTTACACGCAATATATCCTAATGGAACTCATAAATGGAGCTCTTTTTTGGGATACAGTGGTACTTATTCTTCTCCGTCGATAGGTGGCGACGGCACAGTATATATTGGATCAAATGATCAACATCTGTATGCAGTGGAACCTGAAATGGGCACGTACAAATGGAGATTCTTTACAGATGGCGAAGTTTGGTCTTCCCCAGCTATTGGTAGTGATGGGACAATATATGCCGGATCAAATGACGGTAACCTTTATGCGCTCGGATGGGGACACGATCTTACAATAGAGACTGATGGCGAAGGAACCACCTATCCAGAGCCAGGGGTCCATACTTACTTAGATGGAAAAGAAGTGACCGTATCGGCTATCCCTCAAGAGGGATGGGTATTTGCTGGATGGACTGGAGATGTACCTGAAGGTAAAGAAGGAGATGAGGAAATCACTATCACGATGGATGAAGACAAAGTGATAAAGGCAAATTTTGTTGAAGGGTATCAACTTTCAATAAACGTGGCTGGAGGGGGATGGACATCTCCGCCTCCTGGGGACTATTATTATGCTCCTGGAGAAGCAGAACAAATAGAGGCTAGCGCAGGTCACGGTTACGAATTTTGGGCTTGGGGTGGCGATGTATCTTCTCCAGAGTCGAATATAATCGTGGAGATGACCGAAGACAAATCTATATGGGCGATATTCATAGAAGAAGGTAAAGGCCCGATGTCCCATGGTATCGAAGATAAGAACGACTTGAACGCCATAAGAGATAATCTCGATGAGGACCATTATCTGATGAATGACTTAGACTTGGAAGGCGAAGAGTGGGAACCGATAGGGAACTCTACCGAGCCGTTTACAGGTACGTTCCACGGTTTAGACAACACCATAAGCGGACTTCATATCGATCGCCCTGACCAAGATAACATTGGTCTCTTTGGCTACGTAAGCGAAGACGCGGTCATCGAGAACGTGAACTTAGAAGGTGTGAACATCACCGGTCGGAGTCGTGTTGGAAGCTTGGTAGGAGAGAGCTACGGTGAAGTGATGAACTCGTCCGCCGAAGGCGTAGTACATTCAGAAGGTGATCATTTGGATGAGCACAGTCTCGCCGGAGGTCTCATCGGATTGAAAAGGAGTAATGGTACGTTGATCAACTCCGGCGCTTCGGTCAACATCACCGGTAACGAGGCAAGAGTCGGCGGTCTCGTTGGAGATAATTACGGCACTATCGCTGGCTCTCACGCCGCAGGTGACGTGTACGGCGACGATAACAACGTCGGCGGCCTGGTAGGTTTGAACTGGGGTGAGATCAAAGATTCTCATGCGAGCGGCGACGTCGAAGCATACTGGTACCGTGCCGGCGGTTTGGTGGGACGGAATTACGGAGATAACGAAGATTACGATCCTGTGATAGAAGATTCCTATGCAACGGGCGACGTACTCGCCTACGACTGGGCAGGCGGCCTCGTGGGTCGTAACGACGATGCTGTTATCGAGAGAACCCATGCTGCCGGTTCTGTCACATCCTATCGGACCGGCTGGTACACTGGGCATGCAGGCGGTCTCGTCGCCGAGAACGACGGGTACGGAGCGTTGATCAAGGATTCGTATGCCCTTGGAGATGTAGACGGTTATGAGGACGTAGGCGGCCTCGTGGGACGCAATATCTACGGTACCATCGAGAACTCCTATTCCTCCGGAGAAGTCGAAGGATATTTCTACGTGGGCGGTTTGGTCGGATACAATAATTGGGGTGATGTGATCGACTCGTTCTGGGACATAGAGACAAGCGGAATGGGTTCCAGCGACGGCGGTACCGGTTTGACGACCGAGGAGATGTACGACTTTACTACGTTCGACGACGCAAACTGGGATATAACTGCTGTGGGTCCTGGAGAGACGGATGAAAGCTACGTCTGGAACATAGTCGACGGGTACGATTATCCAACGCACAGCTGGGACGAGACCGTGGATCCAGCTGTCTTCGTCTTGAACGATTGGTCCGTAGAACCGGCTCAGGTTGGATTCAACGAAACAGTGACGATAGAAGGAGAAGTCAAGAACATCGGTGGAGAGGAAGACAGCGGCTGGATCGACCTTTACATCGATGATATGGACACGTGGGTGGACAGTGAAGAAGTAACGCTGGCACCCGGCGAGAGCACGTGGGTCAACTTTACTGGAGTACCGAACGATGACTGGAACTTCGACAAGATAGGGACCTACAACGTGAGAGTCACTCCAAGAGATCACCCGGCCGAGTGGTACGACGAGCTGCAGATCGAAGTACTCTTCTACGAGAATTTCGAAGATACTGAATTCCCACCGCAGGGCTGGGATGCCGACGCGGAGTGGTACAGGACCACCGCCGACTACTACAGTGGAGGAGCTTCCGCCAGGATAGACTGGTCTTGGGGTTACCAGGAAGAACTTCTGATGACTCCATGGATGGAAATAAGTGAGAACATGACCCTGTACTTCTGGGAAAGGTCGGACTGGGTGATCGATTACGACGAGCATCACTATGTGGGCGTTTACGACGGGAATTGGAGCTGGCACTCCCTGCCCGACGCCGAAGAGGATTGGAGACAGTGGTATATAGAGCTGGATAACTGGACCGGCGAAGAAGTGAGGATAGGCTTCTATTACGAAGGCACGGACGGGACGAACTGGTACGTTGACGAGGTCGTTGTCACCGATTCCGACTGGGGCAACACGACCGATCTGGCAGAGTATGAAATGGAAAACGGCGAGATGAGCGACGGTATAGGGAATCCCGAGATCGAAGAAGATGGTAGCAAAGAAAGTCATGAAAGATCCGAAAGTGGATCTTCAGGATCGAAAGAACGAGATGGCGGAGATGAGTCCGAAAAGAGTGAGTCACAGGATCCGGAAAAGAGAGAAGAACGGGTAGCGTAATACTGAGATAATTTACTCCTCAAAACCCCTTTTCTCATCTTTCTTTAGATGAGATGGATCGACGTACTGAGTCATCGCCGGTCTTTGGAATGTCATCCTCTTGATCACTTTTTCCCGAACAGATCAACAAAGTCGTTTTTTCAAAACTCCAAAATCTTTAATAGCTTCTTGAATTTTACTCTACCAGATACCGTGTCAGACGAAATAGCTTTGAAAGTAAACGAGGCTCCCCAGGAAGATATCGGCCGCAACAGGGCGAGGATAGGTGCAAAGGTGCGCATGGACTTAGAGGTCGATGTTGGAGACGTGGTGAAGATAATAGGCGAAAAAGAGACGGTCGCAAAAGTGTTCAGACTATCTTCTCAGGATGAGGGCAAGGAGATGATCCGTATAGACGGATTGGTGAGAAAGAATGCTAAAGTATCCATAGGGGATAAGGTAAAAGTTAAAAGGATCACGACCCAAGAAGCAAAAAAGCTCGTGATAGCTCCTGTGATCGAAGAAGGTAACAGGTTAAAATTCGGAGAAGGCATAGAGTCTTACGTTAAAAAACGCCTCTTAAAACGTCCCGTATTGGCAGGGGACGCGATAGTAGTGCCAGGTATAGCATTGATGGGTGGAAGCGTACCTTTCATGGTGATCTCCACAAATCCCGTAAACGCTGTGATGATAACTAAATCCACCGATGTTGTGGTCAAAGAGGATCCAGTGAGCGAAGGAGAAATCATGACCACTACAGGGGTTACCTACGAAGACGTGGGAGGTCTCAATGAAGAACTCAAAAGAGTGAGGGAGATGATCGAGCTACCCTTGAAACATCCTAAGTTGTTCGAAAGACTGAGTATAGAACCTCCGAAAGGTGTACTTTTACATGGCCCTCCTGGCACCGGTAAAACCTGGATCGCCAAGGCCGTGGCTAACGAGGCAGGAGCAAATTTTTTCTCGGTCCAGGGCCCTGAGATCATGTCCAAGTATTATGGGCAGAGTGAAGAAAAGCTTAGAGATATGTTTGAAGAGGCGAAGGATCAATCACCTTCGATAATATTTATCGACGAGTTGGACTCCATAGCACCGAAAAGAGACGATGTAAAGGGTGAGGTCGAAAGGAGGGTGGTAGCCCAGTTGTTGACTTTGCTCGACGGTCTGACCCATAGAGGTGAGATCATCGTTATAGCGGCAACGAACAGACTCGGTGCCATAGATTCGGCTTTGAGAAGACCGGGAAGATTCGATAGGGAGATCGAGATAGGTCTACCTGACCTTGAAGGAAGAAAGGAGGTCCTTTTGATACATACGAGAGGTATGCCTGTGGCAAAGGACGTTGACCTAACGCACATCGCGGAGGTGACCCATGGGTTCGCAGGGGCCGACCTAGAGTCCCTGGTCAAAGAGGCGGCTATGCGTGCTTTGAGACGTTATATACCTGAGATCGAGTTGGATGAACCCATACCTGGTGATGTTTTGGAGAGTATGGAAGTTAAAAGTAGTGATTTTACTGAAGCATTACGTGAGATCGAGCCCAGCAGTTTGAGGGAGATAATGGTGGAGATACCACGGGTTACGTGGGACGACGTGGGAGGTCTTGAAGAGATCAAAGAGAAAATGATAGATTCTGTGGATCGGCCCATGGAGGATCCAGAATCTTTTAAGAAGATGGGGATAGAACCTTCTAAAGGGATCTTACTTTACGGTCCACCTGGAACTGGAAAAACACTGTTAGCCAAGGCCGTAGCTAATGAGAGTGATGCGAATTTCATATCCATCAAGGGTCCGGAGCTACTCTCTAAATGGGTCGGCGAGAGTGAAAAGGCGATAAGAGAGGTATTCAAAAAAGCACGTCAAACCGCACCTACCATCGTCTTCTTGGACGAGCTCGATGCGTTAGCTCCTAAGAGAGGTGAAGGCAGTACGGAAGGTACCATCGACAGAGTGGTAAATCAACTGCTCACGAGTTTGGATGGTGTAGAGAGGACTGCGGACATGATCGTTCTTGCCGCCACGAACAGACCCGACAAGATAGACGATGCTCTGCTCAGAGCGGGTAGATTCGATCATCGTTTGGCCATCCCCATCCCTGATGAGGAGGCGAGAAGAAAGATCTTCGAAGTGCACACACAAAAGATGCCTATCTCAAAGGATGTGAATATCGATGATCTGGTGGAAAAAACGGATTCATTCGTGGGAGCCGATATAGAATACGTCTGCCGTGGAGCAGGCCTGAAGGCCATAAAAGAAGGGTCAAAAAAAGTGCGGATGGAACACTTCGAAGAGAGCTTGTTGGAAACCAATCCTTCTGTTGACGATGAAGTCATCGAGATGTACGAGGGCTGGGAAAAAGAGATGGAACGTAGTGTTAGAAAGAAGAAAGATTTTAATGGGGTGGAGATATACCGATAATAATAAGTAAAATAGTCGAATATCGAATTGTAAAAAAGGAGGGAAAAAATGAGAATGTTCGTTACCGAATTGCGAGGCAAAACTGTGATGACCAACGATGGACAGATACTGGGAAAGATAGATAACTTCGTGATCAAAACCGAGAGTGGAGACGTAAAACACGTGTTAGTAACGCCTGACGAAGATATAGAGCCGCAGTTGTTCACCACCGATGCGGAGAATCGATTAGTTCTGCCCTACGAAGGCATGAAAGCGGTCAGAGATGTCGTGGTAATGGAAAATATAAGCATGGATTGATTTGACCATCACCGACGACGATGGACAACGCTTACTAGTGACTTAAAGAGGTCTCTATAACCCTCTAGCTAAGATCCCCCATACTGGAAGTTGGGATACTCGTTTGTTATTCTTTGGATCATGAGGTTAGAGTGCCTAATTTAGTTTACCAGGCATTGGTGATCATATGGACGAAACTGCGATGGAACGGTTGAAGAGATTGGCGATCCGGCCAACACGCTCTTTGAGTCAGAACTTTCTTAACGACATAAGAACGGCCAAAAGGATCGTTGAATCCGCTGAGATATACTCTTCAGATACGGTTTTAGAGATAGGCCCCGGGCTGGGTATGCTTTCCGATGGTATAGTTGAAAAAGCGGGTAAAACTATCTTGATAGAAAAGGACTCGGCACTGATATCTTATCTTGAAGGCAGGTATTCGGATAAAGAGTCGGTCGAGATAATCCACGGTGATGTTTTACAGAAAAATATACCTGAATTCGATAAAGTGGTTTCCAATCTTCCTTTCGGCATATCTTCCCCCGTGACGTTCAAACTTTTAAAGAAGGATTTTAGATATGGTGTACTCACCTATCAGAAAGAATACGCCGAGCGCATGCTGGCCGGACCCGAGGATGAAGGGTACTCACGTCTATCCGTGATGGTCTCCACCTTCGCCGAAGTTGAGAAACTCTTCGACATATCTCGAAATTGTTTTTATCCTAGACCCGATGTTGATGCTACGGTGCTGAAGTTGACACCTTCGAAACCTGATTTCTATCTTAGAAACAGAGAGGTTTTTTCAAAAGTGGTCAAGGAATTGTTCAACTACAGGAGAAAAAAGATCAAAAATGCACTTGAAATTGGATTCGACGTTGAAGTGGGCGAGGTACCATACGGAGAGAAAAGAGTTGATAACATATCTCCCGCGCAGATAAATGAGCTCGTGAACTATTTAGTGGACGAAAAGATGTTACAAGAAAGTGACGTGGTATTTTACGATCTATTCAAATGATGAGTTGGGTGATTTTTTCAGCGACTCAAAGCTTCGTACCACATCTTGAACAGAAATCATCTTCCGGATCGATCTCGTTCCCACACCCGGTACATGAGTCGCTTGCACTTTGTATTTCAACTCCACATTTTCTGCAGAATTTATCTTCTTCATTCACGGCGGCATCGCATTCAGGGCATCTCTCCTTTGAAACCAGTTCGATGCCGCATTTTGGACAGAAGTTTTCATCTTTTTTCCCTTCTAAACCACAGTCAGGACACTTTTTTAACGTTACAGTATCTTCTTCCACATGTTCAGTAGCATCTTTATTTTTATCTAAGCTTAGTTTAGGTATGAGCCCAGCGTCCTTTCCTTCTATAACTTTTTTACATCGAACGGAGTACTTTAAGGCGCCGTCGTAATCTTCGCTTTCAAAACATTTTTCAGCTTTACGGTAGTATTCATTTGCTTCCTGGTTATCCTCCTCCTCTATCATCTCCTTGACCAACTTCATCTGGAATTTAGATTCTAGATAATTTTTTGGAAGGCTCATGAGTTTCTCCTTCTGCTTTTCCAATTCCTCTCTTCTTTTCTTTGCCTCTTCACTCTCTTCAAATTCTATTTCGTCTAGTTCGTCTATGGTGTAACCTTTTTTGGTTTTTTCATCTTTTTCCATTTCACCTACCTCCAAGGAATTTTTAGGGAGTTTCTCCGTAGCTTTATCTACGAGCTTTTCAGCCGTAGCTAAATCCCCCTTATCTAGGACCTCCTCTGCTCTCTCTACCAGTTGTTCTGCATTTTTGGTATCTTTTCCTTTACGCTTCATCATCTTGGTGATACCTTTGGTCCTTTTCATTTTGTTATAGGCTTCGTTCTGTGGTGACATATGTTTCTTTTTTCTGATGCGGTTTAAACGTTGACTTTTAGTTTTTTCAAGGTAGTAGTAGACAGCGATAGCGATAGCGGCGAACACGATAAAGATCGCGATTAAGATCACTAGTTCTTCCATATTTATTTAACAGTCAAGTAGTGATTTAATACTTTCGCCTTATACTCTATCAGATATCTACACACCAAATTATTTTATAATGCACTTCATAGTCGGTCCGATGTCGGCTGTCGGTGCTGCGGGAGTTCTGGTGGGATTTACGGTCCTGGCTTATTTGATCCACAAGCAGGTGGATTTTGGGAAAGCTATTTTGGTAGCGTCAGCAATTCTGTTGTTACTCTCCGAACCCTCTTTTTCAGGAATTCGTTGGATATTTGATATAAGTAAAGAGTACGATACGCTCAATCTGATAGCCTTGATAACCCAGATAGGTTTTTTGGGTTACTTATACAAAGATTCCGGGCAGGTGATGAGACTGATCAAAGAACTTCGCAGGGCCTTCCCGGACAGGAGGATGGTGATAGCTTCGATCCCCGCTCTATTCGGACTGATGCCCATGCCCGGTGGTGCCTTGGTATCTGCGCCTATGATAGACGACGAAGGCGACGAACTGTCGTTGGACGGTATAGAAAAAACGTTTTTGAATTGGTGGTTCAGACATATCTGGTTCACCATATACCCCCTCTCCGTGGGTCTGATCCTGGCTTCGACTCTATCGGGAGTGAACATATATAGGATAGCACTTTTCAACTCCCCCATCTTTGCCGTACAGATCATCATAGGTGTGAGATGGGGTTTAAAAAGGATAGATGTAGAACATCCCAAGAAGAAAAAAACTTCCATGAAACCACTAAGTTTGTTATATGAGCTTTTACCGATCATCATCGCATTATCTTTAAACATCATTTTGGGTATCCCTCTCTACATCACTCTTTTTTTGGCCATAATCACGATCTTATTCCAAAATAAAGAAAAATACTCTCTAGCTAAAACACCTTCGCTCTTCAAGGATGGTTTTTCTTTAGACCTTCTTTTGGCTGCCTATGGGATAATGATATTCAAAGGTATAGTCGAACGAACGGAAGCGGTCGCGCCTATGATAGAAACATTGGAGGGCTATTTTCCCCTGCTGATCGTGGTCATCGCCGCTTCTTACGGTATAGGCTTTCTGTTCGGTCATCTGCCAGCTGCGGTAGGAGTTGGTTTTCCGGTGATCTTGCCTTTACTCCCGGTAGTCAGTTTTCAAACAGTGAGTCTGGTCTTTTTGTTCATCTTCTTGGGATACTTTACATCACCCATCCATCTATGTATAGTTCTCACTGTGAAATATTTCAAGATAAATTTGAAAGCATTTTATCGAAGAACCAAGGTGCCCTTTGTACTTTTATTATCCTTTATCGTTATCTGGTTATTGATCAGCGGCACCTTTTTCCTTTTTTCCTGAGGAGGCTCCGGTCAACAATGACAGTTTTCTTTCGAGTCCTTCAACTTTTTTATGAGCAGGGGTAAAACTTCGTTAACGTCTCCTACTATGCCGAAGTCCGCCATATCGAATATAGGGGCTTTAGGGTCCTTGTTTATGGCGATTATGTGATCCGAATCTCTGATCCCCACTCTGTGCTGTATCGCTCCCGAGACACCACAGACTATGTACAATTTGGGTGAGATGGTTTTCCCGCTCTGTCCCACTTGTTTTGATTTGGGCATGATGTCTTCTTCCACGATGGGTCTGCTGCATCCCACTGTTCCATCAAAAAGTTTCGCTAATTCGCTCAGGATCTCGAAATCCTCTTTACATGAACCGAGACCTCTACCTCCGCTGATCACAACGTCGGCTTCTTCAACTGGGATATCTCCTGTGATCTCAGGTTCTAAGACTTCTAGGATCTCGGTGGATATGGAATCTTCGGACACGCGAACTTCTTCCACGATGATCTCTCCCTTTTTTTCTTTATCTTGTTCAAGGGGTTCCATGACATGTGGTCTTACCGTAGCCATCTGAGGCCGTGAGTCGGGACACACTATGTCGGCCATGACGTTACCGCCGAAAGCTGGTCTGGTCTGCAGTAAAACTTTTCTGTCCTCCATCTCTTCTATGGAAAGATCGGTACAGTCCGCGGTCAAACCCAACCCTAATCTACCCGCCACGGAGGGAGCTAGGTCCCTTCCTATGTGGGTGGCCCCATACAAAAGAACGTTAGGCCGGTATTTCGAGATCAATCTGGTAAGGGCGGTGGTGTAACCTTCGGTTGAATAATCGTTTAGGTTTTTGTTATCTACCATGTAAACTTTTTCAGCGCCGTAGGAGAAAAGTTCTTCAGCAGCCTCTTCGAGTTCGTGGCCTACAAGAACTGCGCAGAGTTCTTCACCTAGTTCATCAGCTAGTTCTCTTCCTTTTCCCAGGAGTTGTGGACCGCAGGCTTTTAGTTCTCCTTGTTTTTGCTCCGCGAAGACCCATACACCCCTGTAACGGGAAAGGTCATCGGGTTTTTTTGCCTTGATGACCGGTTCTATAGCATGTACGGGACATGCGGTCACACACGCGCTGCAGGAGATGCATTCGTCTACCTTCAACTTTGCAGAGCCGTCTTCCATGTAAAGCGCATCTACAGGACACACTTTGATACATATTTCACAGCCGGTGCAAGTTTTTTGGTCGATCTTTATCATAAGAAAGCCTCCTCGTCAAGGAATTCAAGCAGTTTTTCAACGGCTTTTTCCGGTTTATCTTCGACCTTTATACATTCGCCCTTGGGCGGAGGTGAATAAGTCTTTATGACAACGCTTTCAGAGCCCTCTAGACCGTAATCTTCTTCTTCTCCTCCAAGGTCTTCATAACTCCATATATCCCTGGGCTTTTTCTTTGCCTTCATTATGTCTCTTATGTTTGGTATCTTCGGTTCAAAATCGGGTTTCGGCATGCAGGTAAGAAGTATGGGTACCTTTGATCTTACCAACAGGTGTCCTTCGTCTGTTTCCTTCTTACAGACTATCTGCTTCTTTTCGGTATGAAACTCTTCTATCTCCGTCACGTAGGTTAACTGTGGGATACCTTGATGTGCAGCGACTTCAGGTCCTACTTGGGCGGTGTTACCGTCCGAAGCTTCCTGTCCCGCAAAGATAACATCGACACCACTGATCTTTTTAAGGGCTCTTCCCAAAGTCACTGCTGTGGCCCATGTGTCCGCTCCTGCGAACACTTTATCGGTGAGTAAGATCGCTCTGTCAGCGCCTATGGCTAAACATTTGTTCAGGGCCTCTTCAGCTTGGGGTGGTCCCATGCTCAAGGCTATTATCTCGACTCCTTCCTCCTGTTCTTCTTTAAGATCTACTGCTACATTGAGAGCGAACTCGTCGAAGGCGTTGAGGACGGAAGGAACGCCGTCCCTGATTATGGTACCCGTCTCTTCGTCGACTTCGACCTCCGTAGTATCTGGGACCTGCTTGACCAAAACTACGAATCTCAATAGATCACCCTATTTGTAGGGCACGTAATCTTTACCTAGAGTCTCTCTGCCTATCACTATCTTCTGTATGTTGGCGCCACCCTCGGCACCTACGCAGTAGGACATGACACCTCTCCATGCGGTCTCGAATATGTATTCTGAAGAGTATCCCGCGGCACCGAGCCAGTGCATCGCATCATCAGCGGTATCCTTGGCCAGGTGCGGCACCTTGTATTTTACCATGGATATCCATTTGGCTATCTCTGTTGGCTTGTATGTTTTGGCCTTTCCGCTCTTTTCAGCCCAGCCCTCTTCGTTGTATCTGACGTCCTGCATATCTGCGGTTTTTTTCACCATCAGATCGCTTGCTTCCATCTCTGTGTACCTTTCAACGAAGGGGAATTGGATACCTTCGTACTTTGCCAGAGGATTACCGAAGGTCTCTCTTTCTTTTATGTAGTCTGCAGCCTCTTCTAGTATCCTTCTTGTGACACCCACCGCACTAGCTCCTATCAATATCCTCGCATTGTCGAATCCTTCCATGGTGTAATAGAACCCTTTACCTTCTTCTCCAAGCATGTAACTGTTTGGTATCCTAACGTCGTTCATTATGAATCCGCCGGTGGAGATCGCGCCTCTTCCTGCATCGTCGTATGGCTCCTGAGGCTCTACTCCGTCAGTATCTATGGGCACAAAAAAGGCGGTCATATTTTTGTGCGGTGCCTCGTCTATCTTGGGTCCGGTTCTGACGTTTACCCAATAGCCGCCTCCCATCTTCTTGCACTCTTCAACACCGCTGATGAAGGTCTTTTCGCCGTTCAGCACCCATTCGTCGCCGTCTTTTTCAGCAGTTGATTCAAAACCCGCTACATCGGAACCTCCGCCGGGTTCGGTGGTAGCTATACCGACGAACTTTTTACCTTGGATCGCGGGTTTGATATATTTTTCTCTGATCTCTTCGTTACAGTGTCTATTGATGGTGAAGCCCCAACCGGTTTCCACCGCCATGAAGCCCGCTGCAGTAGCTATACTCGGATCTATATAGCCTATCTGTTCCGCTATGACTGCTTGGTCTTTCCATGTGAGTCCCATGCCCCCGTGTTCTTCGGGCACGGTTCCCATGATAACTCCTAGTTCACCCAGCCCTTGGATTATATCTTCAGGGAATGGATGCCCATCTCTGTTCATCTCTATGACTCTATCAAGGGGTAAGTTCCTATCGGCCCAGTCAAGTATACTTTCCTTAAAGAGTTTCTGCTCTTCGGTAAGGTTTCGGTCATCTGAAAGATCGGTTTCCGCCATATTATGCCTCCTATCTTATTTTTAGTAAACTTTTTACGCGCAAGGAGCACATCTTCACCCATATTATAAAATTTTGCATAGTTTCGATAGCGTTTGGAAAAGACCAAAAATATTACATCCTATCATATGTATGACTTA
>PUNG01000122.1 GCA_003551675.1 Thermoplasmata archaeon | reverse complement strand
AAGTCGTCGAGATCGATTCCCAAGGAGATATACGTCAGATGGAAGAAAAAGCTGCAAAAGTGATAAAGAAAACGTTAACGAACCGAAATGACCGAGGCGTATCTGAATGAACATACTATCCATCACACATCAATATCCTCCATATCACCAAGGCGGAAGGGCGAAGCACATACAAAGTTTATTCCAGGCGCTTGGTGACAAAGGAGTGAAGATAGATGTGATCACACTTGGAAAAGGCGCTTCACGTCAAGAAGATAACATCACGGTACATCTTATAGAACCGGTATTCCAGGTAGACGCTCTTAACAAATTTTACTTCATATCCAAGGCTAACGAAAGAGCTAAAAAATTAAAACAAGATAAAAAGATCGATATCGTCCTGAGCCACTCCACGGACGGCGCTTTTGTTAGTAAAGATGAGATCCCTTTCGTTGTTAAACTCCACGGCTTCCGGGCGAGTTGGATGCATCTACACAAGAAACCGACCAGGAGAGTCTACTACGAACTTGAAAGATGGCTTGAAAAAAGGGTTCTTAAAAAGGCCGACGAAGTCATAGCAGTGAGTGAGATGGTGAAACGAGATGTAAAAAATTTTTATGGTGTCCAAAGCGTAGTTCACGAGAATGCGATCTCGGACCTATTTAGAGGGAGGATGACCACGGACAAAAGTTTTGAAGACAAAAAAAATTTGTTGATGGTCGGATCTTTTGTAAGGAGAAAAGGCTGTCATCTTATACCTAGCATACTAGAAAAGATGAGCGAAGAAAGAAACGATGTAAAGTTGATCCACGTTGGGAAGATAAGTGATGGGGATCTGTATCACGAAGTAAAACGGAAACTGGGATCCAAAGGTCTATCTAAATATTTTAGAGCTCATGGCCGTGTGGATAGAAAAGAATTATGTAGATTTTATGAAGGATCGAGATTGCTCATCCACCCGGCAGTCTATGATCCCTATCCCAAGGCACCCATGGAGGCCTTGGCACTGGGGACTCACGTGGTGGTCAGCACAGGGACCGGGGGATATGAAGAACTGAAGAAGAGGACCGGCGGCATACATATATCAGAGCTTCAAAACTTTCCAGATAAAGTCGTGGAAGCTTACCGTTCGGCCTTGGAAGAAAAGCCGGACGTCTATGCGTTGAAAAGTTGGGACGAAGTGGCTAGTGAGACCCTGAACTTTTTCGAAAAGATCGCATATAAGTGATTCCTCAAGTAGTTTTTTTACTCGCCCGGTAGTAAGAACGGATCACCTTTTTCAGTACGTTTTCTTTCGAGAGGTTATTTTTGAAGTACTTTTTCATGTTGTGGGCGAAAACGTCTCTTCTTTCGTCGTTTTCTATCAACGATTCCAATTTTTCCTTCAAGTCACGAGAGTTGGGTTCAACTAGAAGTCCATTGAACCCGTGTTTCACCACTTCCGGGCTTCCGCCTACATCCGTGGCTATGATGGGCACTCCGAAATAAGCAGATTCTAACAGCACTCTTGAAAGAGGTTCGGGCCAGACCGAAGGAACCACCACCACGTCCGACCTTTTGTATATAGATGATATGTATTTGTGATCTATTTTTCCTGATAGCGTTATGTTCTCATTTTTTGCGGACATCCTCTCTAGATTTTTCCTTTCTGGGCCGTCTCCGACTATCATGAGTTTCGCGTCTGTGTCTAACTCGTTGAAAGCTTTTATCAGCAGGTCCACGCCTTTTATCTTAGTCAGCGCTCCGATATAAGTCACCAAAGGTTCTCCTTTAGGTATATCGAATTTCTTTTTTTCCCTGTGTACTTCTATCTTGGGAACGTTGGGTACTTTTACTATATTTTTCTCACTCACTCCCGCTTCGACCAAAAGTTTTGAAATGAAATCGCTGAGGCTGAAAAAATGATCTACGTGATCCAAACACTTTTTCCTCTTTTTGTAATCTATATATAAAGCGATCCAGAAGAATGGATTGTATCTTAACATATTACTCATCTTGTGATTTCCAACGTATTCAGAGTTTGTTAAACAACCGATGAACTTTGTAAGATCACATCCTTCACAGACCATTTTTTCTTTGTAAAACAAGTTACCCTTGGGGCAGAAATTGATGTAGGAATTTATGGTGGCGAAGGTCGTCTTTTCTAAGGGAAGGTCCGTTATGCTGGTTATGTTGAAAAAATGGATGATATCATGATCTTGGGATAGTTTTGAAACTTCCTTTTTCACACTTTTTTTAAAAAACATCTTTCTTTTTAGATTTTCTTTTAGTGTGTCGCGTCCTTCTCCTGTTTTCAATCTTCTTAAGATCTTCACGCCGTTTTTTTCTTCTTCTTTTTTTAACCCTTTAACCCTAGATGTAAGGACCGATATGTGGAGTCCCTTCTCTGCCAGACCTTCAGCCAACAGCGCACAGGATATTTCACCACCTCCATGGCTGTCCGGAGGGAAGGATTCAGTAATGAACAATATCTTTAAGTCTTCTTCAGCTTCTGCGTCCATATGAGTTCATCACGATGATCTAAGTAGTTTCTATTATCGTGAGGTTTGTAATATATCTATCTCAAATCATTTACAAGATTTTCTACGATGTCCATGGCCTTGTTTATATTCTCGGTGGAATTCGCATAGGAGAACCGGATATGGCCTTCACCCGACGGACCGAAGGCGGTGCCAGGGGTGGCAAGAACGTTATGTTCCAACAACTTCATTGTGAGTTCTTCCGCACTCATATCGAAGTCGAATGACGGGAACACGTAAAAAGCTCCTTCTGGTTTCAAGCAATCAAATCCCGGTATCTCATTCAATCGTTCAACTATGACGTCCCTTCTTTTCTGGAACGTGTCGACCATATCGTTCAAAAAGTCTGTCTCCTTTTTCAACGCGTGGAGTACGGCATATTGAGTTGGAGTCGGTGGACAGGCGATGGTATAGTAATTTAC
This sequence comes from Thermoplasmata archaeon, assembly GCA_003551675.1. GTDB lineage: Archaea > Thermoplasmatota > Thermoplasmata > Halarchaeoplasmatales > Halarchaeoplasmataceae > Natronoplasma > Natronoplasma halalkaliphilum. Next base: position 16,158 of record PUNG01000122.1, on the reverse strand, counting down.
CTTACCCAATTCTTCGATCCAATTTTTTTGGGTGATGATGAAACCGACCCTCCATCCTGTCATGGCAAAGGTCTTGGAAAACGAGTTGGTCATAACAACGTTTTCGTACTCCTCCAAGAAGGAAACGTGTTCTCTTTCGTACACCATCTTTTCATAAACTTCGTCGGAAAAGATCATCATATCGTGTTCTTCGGCCCATGCGGATATATTTTTCACATCTTTTTTCGGTATGATTCCTCCCGTGGGGTTAGAAGGTGAATTGATTATAATCGCCTTGGTTTTAGAAGTTCTTCTCTCTTCTAGATCTTCCAATTGCGGGATGAAATCGTGCTCTTGTTTTATTGGATATGGTACGGGTTCACCTCCGCCTAGTTTGATCTGAGAATTGTAAAGTACGAAGCCGGGTTCGGGATAGAGGACTTCTTCCCCTTCCTCCAGAAAAGAGCCCATGACGATCTTGAATGATTGTGTAGCCCCCACGTTGATCAATACGTTATCCTTGCTTATCCCTGGTCTGTATTTAGAATACTCGTCTGCTATCTCCGTTCTCAGTTCTTGGATCCCATAGGTAGAGCCGTAGCCGTTTTTTCCGTCACGCAAAGCCTCATGATACGCTTCTATAGCGCCTTCTGGAGGCTGGAAGTCCGGTTGGCCTATACCCAAGTTGATAGTTCTTTCGTCCGCCATCTCGAAGAGCTTTCTTATCCCGCTCAACTCTATATTTTTTACTCGTTTAGAGATCATATATGTCACATCTTACAACACTTATCTACTTGCCAAAACTTCAGGATTGACCATGTGCTCGGGTTCTTTACCCTCTAGAACGTCTATCAAGTTTTCTGCAGCCTTCATAGACATGCCTCCGCGGGCTCTGTGAGTAGCGCTTCCGAGATGGGGCGCGAGAACCACATTATCCAACTCGTAGTAGTCTGGATTTGCCCCGTGAGGCTCGTTGGCGTAAACGTCTATCCCCGCTCCGGCTATCTTTTCTTCTTTCAAAATTTTGACCAATGCCTTCTCATCCACGACCTCTCCTCTTGCGGCGTTTATGAGATACGCATTATCTTTCATCTTTTCCAGTTCCTCTTTACCTATCATCTTTTCCGTTTCAGGTATCAAAGGAACATGTAGTGAGACGAAATCCGATTCGGACAAAAGGGTATCGAGGTTTACACTCTTTGCTCCTATTTTCTCCTCGAGCTCTTTCTTTGGGATCTTATCGAAGTAAAGGACGTTCATATCAAAACCCTGACTGATCTCGGCCACCTTACAGCCTATATTGCCCATGCCGATTATGCCTAAAGTTTTTCCATGAAGTTCATGTCCCAGCATAAGGGTCGGATCCCAACCGTCGAACCTGTCCTCTCTAACGAACCGATCACCTTCAACTATGTTCCGAGCTACAGCTAGTATAAGAGCGAAGGTGATCTCGGCCGTCGCCTCGGTCAGGACACCAGGCGTGTTCGTTACTGCTATCCCGGCTCTTGTAGCCGCATCTACATCTATGTTATCGTAGCCAACGGCAAAATTTGAGATCACTTTCAAATCTTCTCCAGCATCTATCACCTCTTGGTCTATGGTATCCGTCAGTAGGCATAGCAATCCGTCTTTTTCCTTCACCTTCTCTATAAGTTCATCTTTACGCAGATTTCTAGCTCTTTGGTTTATCTCTACGTCGTATCTTTTTTCTACTTTTTTTATCCCTATGGAGGGAATTTTTCTAGTTATGAGAACATTCATGGTCGAGTCGGTGATGAAATTTAACCTATAACTATTTTTTGTTCGGGTGGCTCGGGATGAACAGATTTAAATAGGTGCTGATATTAACACGGTACCTACTGTTTGGAGTAAACTACTGATGGGCCTGTAGCTTAGCCAGGCAGGAAACGGGTTAATACTCTTTCCCTGGAGAGAGCATCTGGCTTTTAACCAGGTGGCCTGGGGTTCGAAAATGGATCGCCCAAAGGCGGTCATCGAAAATCCCCACAGGCCCGTCAAGAACTTTCCTCCTGAAAGTTAATAAAGTAGTATTCAAATCATGAATGTATTAAGGAAGATGTGAAAACCGTGGGGAATAAAAATGGCTAAGGATAAAGAACTAAACATATTGAAGCACGGTCTCGTCCCTGAACACCGACTGTTGCCTACCGAAGAAGAGAAAGAAGTTTTGGATGGACTGGGTGTGGATAGAGAAAACCTTCCAAAGATATTGATATCGGATCCGGCGATCCAACAGTTGGTGAAGGTGCATGGGGATATCAACGTGGGTAGGATCGTAGAGATCAAAAGAAAGAGCAGGACGGCAGGGGTAGCCAAGGCCTATCGTTTAGTGGTCAAAAGAGAATGAATCAAAATTTAGCTGTATTAAATATGATGGTGATCTGATATGAGAGAATTAGTAGACGCCTTCTTCAAAAAATCGAATGTGGTGGGCCATCACATGGAATCGTACAACGATTTTGTACCTGCTCAGGATAATCCTGAGTGTAGGGCTCAAAAGATCGTTGATAACATCAGGATCGGATTCGAAGAAGAAGGCTGGGGCAAGATAAAACTCAACCCTGAGAAGGTTCAAGGAAAGGATATACAGATAATGGTAGGCAGAGAGAGGGACGAAGACGGAGAGATAAAGGAAGACGCTGAGCCTACCTTACGGCTGAAAAAGCCGTCCGTCAAGGAAGCTAGCGGCTCCGAGCACAAGTTAACTCCCCACGAGGCAAGGTTGAGAGATCTTCAATACGACGCAGAGTTACAGATGAGGTTCACCCGGATAGAAGAGATGGACACGGGTGAATACGAAGAAGAAACGGGATGGATAACCGTAGGAAAGATACCGGTGATGATCGGCTCTAAGATCTGTAACCTCCACAAAGATAACATAGATAGTACCATGGAAGAAGTGAAGAACGCAGATATAGATAGTGCGGATTACCTTGATATGACTTACGAGGACAAACTTGCGGAACTCGGAGAAGACCCCGTTGATCCTAAAGGGTATTTTATAATCAGGGGCACGGAAAGAAACCTCATGGCGGTAGAAGACCTGGCATCCAATAGGGTGATGTGCGAGATAAATGAAAAATACGGTAGAGAACTGGAGGTCGCAAAGATATTTTCCCAGAAACACGGTTTCAGAGCCATGACTTTAGTCGAGAAGAAGAAGGACGGGTTATTAGCTGTATCGGTACCTTCGGCTAGAGGAAACATACCTCTGATAATTCTGATGAAAGCGCTGGGTATGGATAACGATGAAAAGATAAAAAACGCTATAGCGACCAAATCCGAGATGAACAGTATCGTCTATGCGAATATAGAGAAGTGCCAAGAAGAAGAAGAGTACTCTCCGGACGGAGTATACGATAAAGATGATGCCATGGTTTATCTTGAAAGAAAGTTCGCCACGGGGCAGGCCGAGGAATACAGAAGGAGAAAGATCGAATCCATCTTGGATAGATCACTGCTGCCTCACCTGGGAGACAAAGAGGAAGACCGGATAAAAAAGGCTCATTTCCTAGGACGTATGGCTAAAGATATATTGGAATTATCCATGGACGAAAGGGAGCCCGACGATAAAGATCATTATGCCAACAAAAGACTCAAACTTGCTGGTGACCTGATCTCGGACCTATTCAGAGTGGCCATAGTCAATCTCCTCAAAGATCTCAAATATCAACTTGAGAGGAATTACAGAAAGAAGGGCGACATGAGGATCCACTCCTCCATCAGACCGGACCTTTTGACCAATAAACTTCAGCACGCCATGGCCACGGGAAATTGGGTAGGAGGTCGAACAGGCATATCTCAACTTTTAGATAGAACGTCTAACATGGCGTCTATAAGCCATCTGAGGAGGGTAAAATCGCCTCTTTCTCGCAGTCAACCTCATTTCGAGGCAAGGGAGCTTCATCCTACTCACTGGGGAAGACTATGCCCGAGCGAGACTCCCGAGGGACAGAACTGCGGTCTAGTCAAGACCTCGGCCATGATCATAAACGTTTCCAAGGGAGATGATGCGAGCAAAGTAGAGGAACAACTCTTCGATTTTGGATTGGAACCGATAGAGTCGGAGAGTGAAGCTCCGACAAAAGTATATCTCAACGGCGACCTTATAGGAACCATCGAAAACCCAGAAGATTTTGTAAATAAAGTAAGAAGTGAAAGAAGAGAGGGGGATATATCACGACAAGTCAACGTCAGGTTCGATATCAAAACCAACGAGGTCGTCATCAACTCCGACGAAGGTAGGGTTCGTAGACCTCTGCTGGTAGTTGAAGATGGAAAACTTAAGATCACTAGAGAAGTCATAGAAGAACTTCAGGAAAAAAAGAGGAGTGTCGAATCGTTATTTGAAGAGGGATACGTCGAGTGGATAGACGCGGAGGAAGAGGAAGACGTGTACGTCGCTCTTTATCCCTTCGATATGCCTGAGCGATGTGACAACTGTGAGGTTCCTATCTCCGAAGAAGAGCTAAGATGGTTGAATGTTGGTGAAGAAACGGATAAAGTAGAGTTAGAATGTGGCAAGTGTGAAGAAGTCATGAAGAGAAACAAAAATATAACCGAAGACCACACCCATATGGAGATCGCCCCTCTCTTGATGTTGGGCGCATCCGCGGGTCTTGTTCCTTATGCGGAGCACAACGCGGCCCCACGATGTTCCATGGGTTCTAATATGATGAAACAGGCCTTGGGTTTGAACGCGGCCAACTACAGATTCAGGCCGGATACTCGGGAACACTTACTTCATTATCCTCAAAAATCTCTCATACAAACCAAGACCATGGATATGGTAAATTACAATAGAAGACCTGCGGGTCAGAACTTCGTCGTAGCGGTCATGTCTTACCATGGTTATAACATGGAAGATGCTATAATCATGAGCAGGGCCTCGGTAGAGAGAGCACTTGGACGTTCTACTTTTTTCAGAACATACACTACCGAAGAAAGGAGATACCCCGGCGGACAGGAAGATAGATTCGAGATACCCGATCCGGATGTAAGAGGTGCAAGGAGTGATCAACAGTATAGAAAGCTTGACGAAGACGGACTCATAAACCCGGAGACCGAAGTGGACGGAGGCGACGTGATAGTGGGCAAGACATCTCCACCCAGGTTTTTGGAAGAGGACACGGATCTGATGGCTCCTCAGAAAAGAAGAGAGACTTCCGAGACCATGAGGGCACGTGAAAAAGGCTGGGTCGATTCCGTGATGCTGACCGAATCTGAGGACGGGAGCCGCTTGGTCAAGACGAAGGTAAGAGACCAGAGGATCCCGGAGTTGGGGGATAAATTCTCATCTAGACACGGCCAGAAGGGCGTTATAGGAAAGATGGTAGAACCAGAGGATCTCCCTTTCACAGAAGAGGGTCTTGTTCCAGATCTGATCGTGAATCCACATGCTTTGCCATCCAGGATGACCGTGGCCCATATGTTGGAGTTGATCGGAAGCAAGGCCGGATCATTGGAAGGAAGATTCGTAAACGGTACTCCCTTCAGTGGAGAGGGAGAGGAGTTCATCAAGGAAGCTTTGAAAGATGCAGGATTCAAATCTAACGGTACGGAGATCCTTTACGACGGTAAGACAGGTAAGATGCTCGAGTCGGAGATATACGTTGGAGTGATATATTATCAAAAACTGCATCACATGGTCTCAGGTAAACTTCATATGAGATCGAGAGGGCCTGTTCAGATACTGACAAGGCAGCCCACCGAAGGTCGTTCCCGTAAAGGTGGACTTCGATTTGGGGAGATGGAAAGAGATTGTTTGATAGGCCATGGTGCCGCCATGGTCATAAAAGATAGGTTATTAGATCAATCCGACGGTACCACAGAATATGTATGTGGAAATCCAGACTGCGGTCACATCGCCATACTCGACAGCAACGGTGAGCTTCGCTGTCCCGTCTGTGGTGAAAAGTCGGATGTTCACCAGATCCAAACTAGTTTTGCCTTTAAATTGTTGATGGATGAGTTGAGATCACTTGGAGTGACCATGCGACTCAGAGTGGAGGATCGAAGATGAAGCGAATAAGAAATACTTCGAAGAGGATAGGAAGCATTCAATTTGCCTATATGTCACCGGAAGAAAAGAGAGATCTTTCAGCCACTAAAATAATAACACCGGACACCTACGACGACGATGGTTTTCCGGTGGAGATGGGATTGATGGATACCCATCTTGGTGTCATAGAGCCCGGTTTGAGGTGTAAAGCCTGCGGCGGAAGGGTGGATGAATGTTCAGGTCATTTCGGTCACATAGAGTTGGCTATGCCCGTTATACATATAGGCTATGTGAAAGAGATAAAAAAATTACTTCGTTCTACGTGTAGCGAATGCGGTCGATTACTTTTGGAAGAAGAACAGATAAAAGAGTATCTCGAAAGGATGAGCGAGATGAGGCGGATGGGTGCGGGTCCTATCGACATAAGATATTTTGCCAAGGACATCTCAAAGGAAGCTCGAAAGAATGAAAGATGCCCTCATTGTAGATCTGAACAGCGGAAGATAGTCCTGGACAAACCTAGTACGTTCAGAGAAGAAAAAACAAAGTTGACGCCAAAAGAGGTAAGAGCTCGATTAGAAAGGATCCCCGATGACGATCTATGGGCCTTAGGTATAAATCCCGAAGTAACTCGACCCGAATATATGGTATTGAAGGTCCTTTTGGTCCCTCCCGTTACGGTTAGACCATCCATAACTCTTGAGTCAGGTGACCGATCGGAAGACGATCTGACCCACAAACTCGTTGACATATTACGTATAAACCAGAGGTTAAGAGAAAATAGGGACGTAGGGTCTCCTCAGCTGATCGTCGAGGATCTTTGGGACCTTTTACAGTATCACGTTACCACTTATTTCGATAATCAGACCTCGGGTATCCCCCCGGCGAGGCACAGGAGCGGCAGGACTTTAAAGACGTTGATACAAAGGTTGAAGGGAAAAGAGGGTCGTTTCAGGCAGAACCTCAGCGGTAAACGTGTTAACTTTTCATCTAGAACCGTGATCTCACCGGACCCATGGCTTTCCATAAATGAAGTCGGAGTGCCGATAAAGGCTGCACGAGAATTAACGGTCCCCTTAAAAGTCACGCCTGCAAACATAGAGCGCTCGAAGGAGTTAGTAGAAAATGGACCTTCACCCACCAAGGACGGTAAATATATGGCCGGAGCCACGTACATGATCAGGCCGGACGGACGAAGGATCAAAGTGACTGAAACGAACTCTGAAACCGTGGCTGAAAAGATAGAACCCGGATTCACCATCGAAAGAGGACTTCAAAATGGAGACATAGTGCTTTTTAACAGACAACCTTCCCTTCATCGTATGTCGATGATGGCTCACGAAGTCAAGATAGTTCCGGGTAAGACATTCAGGTTGAATTTAGCCGTTTGTCCTCCATACAACGCGGATTTCGACGGAGACGAGATGAATCTGCACGTTCTTCAAAGCGAAGAGGCTAGAGCCGAAGCGAAGGTATTGATGATAGTTCAGGAACATATATTATCGCCTAGGTTCGGAGGCCCCATAATAGGCGCGATACAGGATCACATAAGTGGACTTTTCTTTTTGACTTACAATAACCCATCGTTCACGCGCAAAGAGGTAGTGAGTATATTTTCTAATCTTAAAACAGGTAGGTTCCCACAAGCGGTCGAAGAAGACGGAGAAAGGATATGGAGAGGCAAAGACGTCTTCAGTTACTTTCTGCCGGAAGGTTTCAACATCGAATTCCGAGCGTCCATATGTGAAAAATGCGACGAATGCGAAAAAAAGGGATGTGAGCACGATGCTTACGTGGTGATAGAAGATGGAAAACTTTTAGCCGGTACCATAGATGAGAACGCGGTCAGTGCATTCTCTGGTGAGATAGTGGACAAGATCGCAAGAGATTATGGTACGGATGAAGCTAGAAGATTCATCGATCAGGTGACAAAGATAGCTTTGGGCGTGATCACGTTGAGGGGATTCACCACCACCATAGAAGACGAAGAGATACCGGAGAAGGCGGCTGAGCAGATAGAATCGGTTCTGAGAAAAGCTGAAAAGAAGGTTGGACATCTGGTAGAAGCTTATAAAAGAGGAGAGCTGGAAGAATTACCTGGGCGGGGTCAGAGGGAGACCTTAGAAGTTAAAGTGATGAAAGAACTCGGTAAAGCAAGAGACCATGCCGGACAGATAGCTAGTAGGCATCTCGGTATGAGTAACAATGCGGTGGTGATGGCAAAAACAGGTGCTCGAGCCAGTATGTTGAACCTCACCCAGATGGCGGGAGCCGTAGGTCAACAGGCCATCAGAGGCGAAAGGCCCAGCCGAGGGTACGAAGAGAGAACCCTTTCTCACTTCAAGCGAAAAGAATTGGGTGCCAAGTCCAAAGGTTTTGTTAGGTCGTCCTACAAGGAAGGCTTAGATCCTTTGGAATATTTCTTCCACAGTATGGGTGGTAGAGAAGGTTTGGTGGATACGGCGGTAAGGACCAGCCGTTCAGGATACATGCAGAGACGTTTGATCAATGCATTGGAGGATCTCATGGTCTCCAACGACGGGACCGTGAGAAATACCGCGGACACCATCATACAGTTCATGTATGGCGAAGATGGTATAGACCCCATGCGGAGTAAAAGAGGAGACGCCCTAGATATGGACGATCTTATACGTGATTTCAAAAAAAGGGGGGATGAATGATGGCAAAGAAAGACACGATAAACGCCTTGATAAGAAGAGGCCTGGACGAAGAGATCGCTGAAAAGTTGGCCGAAGAAGGTCTTCTTTTAGGTGATGTCCGATCTGCCTCTAAAGAAGATCTAACTGAATATCTGTCAGATGAAGAGGCAAAAGAAGTGGTAAATAAGGTGGGGAAGAAGAAAAAGAAAAAGAAGAAAAAGAAGAAAAAGAAGAAGAAAAAGGTCGATGATGAGAAGCTTGAAGAGATCTATGATGATAAGTTCGAGGGACTAGATGGTACCGCGAAGAAAATAAAAGAACTCAGTGAAAGCAAAGGATACCATATGTCACATTCGGTGATAAAAAGGTTGAGCGAAGGTATAGACGATCACGAAATTTCCGAAGATGAATACGAAGATCTCTTAGAGATGGTCAATGAAAGATTAAACAACAGAAAGATAGATTCAAAGGAATCCGTAGGAATCGTTGGTGCCCAATCCATAGGGGAGCCGGGTACACAGATGACCATGAGAACTTTTCACCATGCAGGTGTGGCTGAGATAGGCGTAACTCAGGGCCTCCCGAGGATGATAGAGATCGTGGATGCAAGGAAAGTGCCGAGCACTCCCTCCATGGAGGTACATCTTGAAGAAGAGATCAAAGGTGATAAAGAAAAGGCAAAGAAGATAGCATCTAGATTGGAGATTACCAGATTGAAAGAGATCGCTGACGTCGAGATAGACATAGCTGAAACTTGCGTCACCATCAAACCGGACAAGGGAAGGATGAAAAAAGAAGATATCGATATAGGTGAGATAGCAAAGAAGTTGAATAAGAAAAGAGGTATAAAAGGAGAGGTCGAGCGGGAGAAGGATGCTATCAAGATCAGCGTTGAAGAAGGAAAATTCAGTCTTCTCTACGAGACCGTCGAGGAGTCAAAGGAGACCAAGATAAAGGGTTTGAAGGGTGTTGAAAGAGGAGTCATAAGGAAAGTTAATGACGAATACGTCATATACACAGAAGGTTCCAACCTTGAAGATGTGTTAAAGATGGATGGTGTGGATATGGAAAAGACCATCACGAACAGTCCAACTGAGATCTACCAAGTTCTCGGAGTAGAGGCTGCTCGAAAATCCATAATCCGGGAAGCAAAGGATACCCTGGATGAGCAGGGTCTTGAAGTAGATATACGTCACATCATGCTGGTGGCGGATGTGATGACCAACGAGGGCGAGCTGAATGCGATAGGTAGGCATGGCGTATCGGGCAGAAAGACCAGTGTACTTGCACGGGCCGCTTTCGAGATCACTAGCCAACATCTTCTAAGGGCTGCGATATTAGGCGAAGAGGATAAGTTAGACGGTGTTGCGGAGAACGTCATCGTAGGTCAGCCGATAACGCAGGGTACTGGAGCGGTCAAAGTAAAGTACACGAACCCCTCAAAAAAAGATGATTGAGGGTATTTAAAGAAGTTCATTTAAAAAATCATAAATAGCAGTGCGTTGATAGAAAAAAATAAAATAAAACAAAATAAAGGAGGAATCAGAGATGGATGTGAAGAGAGAAATCAGAGTAGCCGTGAACACAGGAAAAGTTGATTTCGGCCTTGAAGAAGCCATCAAGGACGTGAACGAAGATAAGTGTGAATTGCTGATCGTAGCTTCTAACTGTCCCGAAGAACGATTGAGGGGGAAGAAAGAGTTCAAAGGAGTACCTATCTATAGGTTCAATGGCAATAATAAATCGTTGGGTTCCGCTGCAGGAAAACCATTTGCCACTTCGATTTTATCCGTATTGGATCCGGGCGAATCGAATATACTCTCTATAAAGGCGGAATGATCATGGCTGAGAACGTTGAAGATATAAGTTTTAACGAGAAGACGCTTAGATATATCTCCTTTTTTGAGGACATCACCGATACGGAAGTCGTGGATTGTATGGATATACCGGAAAAAGTCATATTCTTGGTAGGGAAAGGAGAGATAGAAAAGGCCATAGGGAAGAGAGGAAAAAACGTTACAAAGATCAGCGACGCCATCAACAGGAATGTTCATATCATAGAGTACAGCGACGACCCCAAAGAGCTGCTTAAAAATATATTTTACAGTTACGACGTGAAAGGTGTGGATATCGAAGACAAGAACGACGTGATACACGGCACCGTAGAAGTTGCGCCGGAAAATAAGGCTAGAGCCATAGGTAAAAAGGGAAGGAACTTATCCATAGCTAGAAAGATAATGATGCGGCATTCAGAGATATCCAGTGTATCTGTCGCTTAGTAACTTCGGAGTACCTCTGAAAAATAACGAGGGTTCTATTTCGTTCTCTAAACTCCATCTTTTTTTACATCTACAGTCCGGTACCGAGCTCAGCAAAGAACGGTCCTGGGTCAGATTGAAGTTGTGGATCATATCTTTGATCAGGTCGTCGCACTCGCCGCAGTTGTGCGCACCCCTTTTCGATCCCATCCCGGCTTTTGAGATGAAAACTATAGGATCATCCATATCTTTGAGTACTTCGATGATGGACCAAAGCCAAGGGGGCCTGTAGTTTTTTCTCCACCATAATTTTTCTACCAAACTTCCGCTCTGTACGTTTACGGGATTGATAGAGACCACATCTGTAAGATCTTTTATCTTCTCGACAGACTTTTTAACATCCTCTATGGCTTCTCTTTCCAGAAGGAAAGGAGGTTTCAGTAAAAGGTAGGTACGGATGGAAACTAGTTCAGATATCAGTCGAACTTTTTTATCATAGTTATCGAAGGTAAAACCCTTGTTGATACAGTTCTTCAAAACAAAATCGTCTGCGGATTCCAATCCTATCGCGACTTCCAATCCGTCCACTTTTTTGGAATAATGTTTTACCTTTTTTAGATCTATGAATCCAGGCCGGCTTTCTATCACCGTCTTTTCAGCTTCAAAGCTTTCGAGTATGTCTACCGCCATACTTTGTTCGAGTTCTTTTTCGTCTAAAAAACTACCCGACGTGTATATCTTCACTATTTTTTCACCGTCATACTCCGATAGTGCCTCCTGGAGTTGGTCTTCAAGGTCCTTTTTATCTATATTTGGATTCGTATCCGTATGATAACCACACATGGAGCAGCCCGATGCGTAGGCCCAGTAACATCCTCTAGTTCTGAAGATCACGGAGAACGCTTCGACGGGCTCCTTCTCTTTTTCAAGAGGCTCTTTTTCTTTCCAACACGCCACGAGATCCTTTCTGTGGCTTCTTGATCCCTTCTTATGAGCCTCTTTGATATGTTTTTCCAGGTTCATCTTCGGTCCGTCGAAGGGTAGTAGGATAATAAACTTTTCTTCTATCAAAAATCCTTTAAAGCTTAGTTCCTTAAACATGTTCATGACCATCTTAGAAGGGAAAAAAGCTCTTATCACCGGAGCTTCAAGAGGTATAGGCAGAGGTATCGCTGAAAGATTTGCCGAGGAAGGCGCGACGGTAGGGATCAACTATTATAAAAGTGAAGAAGAAGCCCAAGAGGTACTTGAATACGTTACAAGCAAGACCCACGGGATCCTACTGCAAGGTGATGTCAGCGATGAAAGAGACTGCCGTGATATGGTTGAAAGATTTGTGGAAGAGTTCGGATCCATAGATATATTGGTAAACAACGCCGGTATCTACCACCGTAAAGACCTGGAAGAAACCCATATAGAGGATTACGACAGGACCATGGATGTGAACGTCAGAGGACCTTTCATATTGAGTAAACTCTGCCTCCCGTACCTAAAAGGCTCGGGTCGGATCATCAATCTTTCATCTCAGTTGGCCTTTAAAGGATCTACCCACGGCACCGCCTATGTGACGAGTAAAGCGGCACTGGTTGGATTTACCAGGGCTTTAGCTTTAGAGTTGGGTCCCGAAGGTATAACTGTAAATGCGATCGCACCAGGAACCATAGATACGGATATAATCGATAGTTACTCGAAAGAGAAAAGAAAGAAAAGAGCAGAAAAGATACCCGTACAACGCATAGGAGAACCGGTGGATATCGCCAACACAGCGGTCTTCCTGGCTTCCGATATGGGTTCTTACCTCAACGGTGATATACTAGGGGTCAACGGAGGCTCGGCGCTGCACTGATCATATAACACAACTTTCGGGAACGATAACAGGTCCGCAGGAACCATGTGCCATACTCACCTTGACACCGAAGACCTTTTCTATATTGACAGGATCTAGGACCTCCGCTCCACCGTATGCAAATATCTTACCCTGGCGAAGCATGATGATCTTTTCGCTGAATCGTAGTGCCAGATTAAGGTCGTGCATGGTCATTACAACCGTGAGACCATTTTCCGTTTGCTTATCGACCATCTCCATGACTTCCAACTGGTGTTTTAGATCAAGACTACTGGTCGGTTCATCGAGTAAAAGTATATCCGGTTCCTGAACAAGTGCCCTGGCTATCATCACTTTCTGCCTCTGACCACCGCTCAACTCTCCTATCTCCCTCAATGCTATATCCTGTAGATCCAGCTTCTCCATGTATTCGGATACTAACCTGTAATCCGAATCACTAGGTTTCCAATTTCCATGCGGTCTCCTTCCCATGAGTACCGTATCGAACACCGTAGTTGGAAAAGCCCTGTTTGACATCTGGGGAACGTATCCTATCTTTCTTGCTACACCGTCCATGCCGATATGGTTTATATCATTTCCATCCACCTTGATGGTACCTTTTTTTGGTTTGAGTATATTGTTAATGCACTTCAGAAGTGTTGTTTTTCCCGACGCATTCGGCCCTATGATCGTCAGGAACTCCCCTTCTTTTACCTTCAGGTTTACGTTCTTCAAAACAAGTTTCCGGTCATAAGCGAAGTCCATACCTGCGATCTCGAGTTTCACCAGAAATCCCTCCCCTTGATCACAAGAAATATGAACAAAGGTGCCCCCAGGAAAGATGTGAGTATTCCGACGGGCAGTACGATGGGAGATATTATCGTCCTGGCAACGGTGTCCGAGGCCAGGAGAAGGATGGCACCAACTATGCAGGAAGACGGTATGAGATATCGTTCGTTACCACCTATGATCCTTCGGACTATGTGGGGAACCACCAGTCCCACGAACCCGATTATACCTACGAATGATATGATCAAAGCGGTCACCAGAGATGACAACAGCATCCCGTGTAGTCTTAATCTATTTACATCGACACCGAGGCTTTTCGCTGACTCGTCGCCGGAATCCATGACCTCGTAATCCCAGCTCTTGTAAAAAAAGTATGCAAAGGCCAGTAAGACTGCCAAAGTCATTATCACCACTTCCGGCCATAAGGATGCCCTTGCCACGTCTCCAAAAGTCCAGAAAACGATGGATGCCAGTTGTACATCGCTGGCGAAATACTGCATGGCTGTGTAGCCAGCGGTGAACAGAGAACCTAGTGCAACACCCGTCAGCAGCATGGTGGCAGGGGAGGCGTTCTTGTAACGAACGAACAGCAATATTATCCCTGTAGTTATCAATGAGAAAATGAAAGCAGAGATGGAGATGATATATGGATTATTGAAAATGACCGCATCACTGGCCGTGCTTTGAGTGGTCCCGGCACCGAGTATTATGACCGCAAAGGCGGCACCGAAGGCCGCTGATTGTGATATACCAAGGGTGTAGGGCGATCCCAGGGGGTTCCTCAATATACTCTGCATGGCCGCCCCTGTAACTGCCAAACCGGCACCTGCGACGATGGCCGTCAACACCCGTGGAACACGTATATTCCATATAATCCTATCCACTGTCCCAGAAGGCGGCATACCAAGAAGAGTATTGACCGCCTCAGCAATGGTTACATCCGCGGGACCTAGCGTAAGAGAGAAAGCTGCCAGTACGAAGAGTATCAATACGCCTAGGATGATAAAGAGCACCCTTCTCGCCGAAAAATTCCTGTATCTATGCAGTAGGTCTTCGTGCTGCAGATCCTTTTCTTGCTTTTCTTTCAATGCGGTTCCCATATATATCCGTCTCAAGTTTTGATCATGCCAAATCCGCCCAGGTCACTTTCCATGTGATCGTAAGCCGGTGAACCCACCAGCATATCGTATATCTCATCCGTTTTAGTTTCCACATCGATATCAACGAATTCTTCCGGGTAGAGAACGCTGCCTACATAGTACGAATTAGCTAGTACCGTTCCGTAGTTGATATGATGATAGTTGTACGGGAGAACACCGTACAACTCTCCATTTTCGAAGGCCTGTAAATCCTGCCATTCGGGATCATCCAAGGAAGTTGTACCTGCGGTATAGCTGCCCATGTCAACGAATATGATATCCGGATCCCAATCTATTATCTGCTCCTTATCTACCATATAGTGACCACTGCCTACGTCCTGAGCCGCGTTTATGGTGTGTGTGAAGGTGAAAGGGGCATAATCGCCGTAGGTGCTGGTAAGGGGATGAGTGCCTCTTGCCAGTACACCACCTATGTAGGCTGACGGCTTATCGTCGTCCGGGATATTTTCTGTACGTTCATCGAGGTCGTTGATAAGTGAGTCAATGTGATCGATTATCTCTTCGGCCCGTTCTTCATTACCAAGTACCTCTCCGATGAGCCTCAACGAGCCGTAAAAGCCTTCTCTGTTCTCGTCAAGGTCTCCTATCTCTAGACTTATGGTCGGTATGCCCGTACGCTCTTGGTAATCATCTGCCTCGGGAGCGGAGGATGCCCGAAATATAACACAAGGCTCAGCGGCAGCTATCAATTCCATATCTCCGCCATGTATAGGGCCCACGGATGGCAGGTCTGCCAGCTGAGGATTTGCCAGCCGGTACGGCCTCCCTGTAGGGTCCCCGTGCTCGTACTCCTCCACACCCACCAAAAGGTCCGTGGCTTCCATGTATGCGATAAGCCTCATGCACCCGGAACCATGGGCGACTATACCTTCGATCTCCGTTGGTACCTGTACTTCTCTTCCGTCCATGTCAGTTACGGCGAAGGATTCACCGTCGTCGCCGTTCTCTACACATCCTACGCTTACCAACGATATCAAAAGGATCGATATCATCAATACTGCCATCTTGTTTTTCATTCCTTTTCACCTTTACAGTTGATCCCGTAGCCGTCGAGTTCAAAAAAATCCTCACCGTTGCAAAGTAAACAAAATGTCTTTCCGTCCTTTTTTACAGTTCGTGTACTCATCACGCTCTCTCCGCATGCTTCACAGGTGTAACTTTCATGTATAGGCGCATGATCGGGAAATTCTACTTCTACGGTTTTTATGGTGAAAAGTTCCTCGGCGGGAAGTTTTACCAGATGATGAGATACTTCCTCTCCCAGTTTTGAGAATTTCTTTTTATCTTCTTCCGAGCTATCTCTCTCTTTAACTACTTTCTCGAAGAGTTCTTTATATACTGGAAAATCTTCCGACCATCTCTTATGCAAGTCGGGTTTTGCCACGAACCGTAAACCTTCCTTTTTCCCTCTTTCAGCTACGGTAACTGCGGTCTTACCCAAGTCCTTGAACACCAAGGAATTGTT
>PUNG01000158.1 GCA_003551675.1 Thermoplasmata archaeon | reverse complement strand
TATAAACCGGGCCATCTATCGAGTGCATGAACAGATCCAATCTTCCTTCTGCGGCATCTGCAGCCGCTGACTCCATGTCCAACGTGACACTGAACTCCACTCTGTTCACCGGTTCGCCTTCATCTGCACTAATCGTTTCCGATCCTACCACTACCACTGTACCTGTAATTAAGACAGATACAATCAGCAGAGGTATTATCTTGTTCCATTTCATTTTTTATTCTACCTCAAAGTTGCAATTGAGTCACCATGTATTTATATTTTATTTTTTAATGCGTATTAAATTCAAACCTAAACATAAGAATGTGAAAATATCATTTTAAAAATAACAAATTGAAAATAGCTTCTTTTTTATAAGAATATAACAGAACAGCCAGTGCTTAAAAATCAAAAAAAAGAAAGGGTTTTTAGTATTGGTTTTTAGATCTCGTATCACCAGTCTTCTTCCTCGTCCTCTTCCAACTCTTCCTCGTCTTCGCCGAAGGTTTCTTCTTCCTCGTCTTCTTCCAACTCTTCCACATCTTCTTCCTCGTACTCTGTTTCCTTTTCAGCCGGTTTCTTCTGCATAGCTACGACAGCCAATACTATCGCTAGTATCGCCAGTATCATACCAACCAAACTAAGATTTCTAGCCATGTCTATGTCATCGTCTTGATCGCTGTCTACCGCCTCTTGTTCATCTTGGAAATCATTCAAATCTTGCTCCAACTGATCTAGATCGTTCCCCAAGGCATCAAGGTCCGCAGTCAAACCGGCTATATCATCTCTTGCATCTGCGAGTTCACTTTCAAGATCTTCTATGTCTTGTTCTAGCTCGTTCAGCTCATCTTGTAACCACTCAACTTCATCCTGTACATCTCCGAGTTCGCCCTCTAGTGAATCGACTTGCTCACTGAGTTCACCTAGATCGGTCTCCAAGGTAGTGATATCTGCTTCAAGAGCGTCTATATTCGATTCCAATTCCTCTATCTCCGCTTCTAACTCTCCTACGGCCTCTTCTAGCTCTACTCGTAACTCCTCTATCTCCGCTTCTAACTCTCCTACGGCCTCTTCTAGCTCTACTCGTAACTCCTCTATCTCCGCTTGCAAGTCAGATATTTCCAAACGGATTTCATCGATCTCGCCGTAGATATCATCGATCTCGCCGTCTATCCTTTCTATGTCCTCTTGCATCTCTTGTATCTGAGGTAGATAGAGTGCATACACATTCATCTCATGTACCTTTTCACCTTCGAGACTTACAGTGACCGTGAAAATATTCTGTCCTTCGGCGAGGCTCGTATCATATACGAATTCACCGTCAACAACGTCTACCTCGACACCGTTTATGTGCACAGTCAACCACTGATATGTCTCTCCTTGGATAGTAAAGTCTTCCTCGAAAGTTAGACTTTCGACTCCACCTTCAGGTGCTGTTATCTCTAGGAGTGGGTCCGTCGCCACATAGATATCTATCGTATCTGTAGCATTATGCCCTGCCTCGTCGGTAGCTCTTACCTCGACGGTATGATGTCCATCTGGTAGGCCTTCGAATTCGTACCATGTCCGCAATCCGACACTATGCCATCCTTCGTCGTTTATCTGCACTTCGTAGTCTACGATCTCCGTGGTCTCGTCGTATCCAACCCAAAGTACCGTTACACTATCCTCTGTTAAGATCTCACCATGTTCTGGGCTCGTGATCATAACCTCAGGTTCAGTAGTATCGAGCGTGAATGATATCGTGTCCGTCGCATTATTACCTGCGACATCCCATGCTCTGACAGTGACTTCGTATTCTCCGTCTTCGAGGTCAGTGAATTCATGGCTAGTATTCTCACCAACATCTATCCATACCTCATCAACCGGATGCCAGATCTCGAAGTGTGATATGCCTGATTCATCGTCGGAACCGTACCACTCGATTATTGCTTGGGATAATACAGCTCCATATTCTGGTGCTGTGATCTCCAGGTGCGGCGGCACCTCGTCTTCTTCTTCTAGTATCGTAAATTCTTCACTGATATCTTCGCCGGTATAACCTATGCTATCTTCTACAACGGCTCTTATCTGTACTTGGTTGCTGTAATACTCCGGTACGGTCCATCCGTAGACATTCTCACCTAATTCAGGAGCAATGTCTTCTTCTATGAGGTTCCAATCGTATCCAGGGGCTGTTCTGTAATACAAGTCCACATATTCTAGATCGTGATCTCCTCCTGCTAACCAGAAGACTATCTCTTCTTCATCTCCAAAATACCATACGTCGTCAGCTCCAGGTTCATCAACACTGACCTGCGGCTCATCGATCTCTGGATCTCCGGGTTCGTAACTTGCATCCTCGTTCATCTCCTCCTGGCCGTACCTGTCGACTGTGCGCACTATATACCAGTAGTAGGGTTCCCCGGCAGCGTCATGGTCCCTGTATTCATAGACATGAGAACGGGCCGCGTCCACACTATCTATATGATCCCATTCATCTTCTATGTCCTCTCTCCTGTAAATATTGTAATGGCTTACATTCCCTAATTCATCGTCGGGGCTGGCACGCCATCTGAGCAGGTTGTCGTCTCCATCATGCTCGATTCTAAGTCTTTCGGGGGGCTCTGGAGGTTCTCCTATTATATTGAAGCTCTCACTGACATTCTCTCCTCTGTTGTCTTCTACATCATAGATGTATCCTACGATACGAGCATCCTCACTGTATACGTCCGGTATCGTCCAGTCGACTTCTCCATCTGTGTGGTCGAGTCCTTCAGCTATCTGATCGTATATCGTAGCTCCACCGTCGAGACTGTAGTACAAGTCTACATGATCGATTTCATATTCGTGCTCCGTAGTTTCCCATGTTATTGTCTCAGTATCTCCGTATTCCCATTCATCTCCCTCTTCGGGTGAAGTTATGGTGATCTCAGGCGGTATCGGTTCTCGAACCGCTTCCGTGGCATTATCCATCTCATTGTGAGCTACCGCCGTTACATTATACCACCAGAAGATATCATCGGCCATACCTTTACCAGGATCGACGAACTCGTAAGACACTGAACCATCGGCTTCTACGGTTCCGATGTGTTCCGCATCATCCCAGTCTTCTTCCGCCCTGTATATGTCGTAGTGACTGACTTCTTCCGGACGGCCATCAGCAGGATCGTCTTCGCTGGCATCCCATGTGATAAGGTTATCATCTCTACCTTCTTCCTGAACTCTAGCTTCTAACAACCAGCTCATGTCATTATCTTCGAGAGTATCCCAAGTAGCTCCATCAACGCTGATATACCCAGCGTCTTCTGTGTATCCGAATATCGTTCCAAATGGGAAGAAATCTTCTCCAATATCTTCGATCTCTAGTACTATCCAGTAATGTCCTTCTTCGATGGTAACCGGCTCATCCATCTCTAGTTCCTGCCAACTGAAGGTGCCTAATTCATCAACATCAAGCACCTCAGTTTGACCGATCAGGTCACCTGGAGCATCTTCTCCGTCTTCATGGAGATACCCTTGTACAGACCAAGCAGGATGTAAATCAAAATAAGCTATGTCCGTAACGTGCCCTTCTGGTAGTTCTGTTCTTATGGCTGCATACCATGTCATCTCCACAGGTAATCCAAGTGCGCTTTCGAAATCAGCCCTGTGTTCTGCGGGATATTCCCAGTACCAATCTGCAGGTGCACCGTGTTCTACATCAAGGTTACGTGGAGCCCTGGGTCCCTGCCCGACTATTTCAAATTCTTCACTCATATTTTCCCCGTAACGTCCGGCGTCATCTACCACTCGCGCACCTATCAAAGCCTCTTCACTGGGCCAGTTCGGCACCGTCCACTCGTGTTCTTCTTCGGGATCTAACATGGTGGCTATCTCTGTCCAGGTGTCTCCTCCGTCGGTACTGTACCATAACTCAACATAGTCGATGAGGGCGTCTCCTTCTTCCGTGGACCAGGTGATATTTTCCTCCGCATATGCATGCCATTCAGAGTCGCCATCTGGCTGTTCTATCGTTATCTCCGGTTCCTGGACATCAGGATCACCTGGTTCCTGTTTAGCGTCTTCGTTTTCTTCTTCAAGACCATAGTGATCAACTGCACGTACAACATACCAATAGTACGGCTCTCCTGCGGTGTCAGGATCTATGTAATGGTATTCTTCAGAACCGTCGGCGTCAACACTGTCTATGAGGGTTGTATCATTCCATGGGCCTCCTTCTTCTTCAGACCTATAAATGTTGTAATGACTAACTCCCTCTGGATCATCTTCACTGGGGAACCATCGTAATCTGTTGCTCACAGGTTCCTCTTGTGGTACTTCGGCTGTTACCTCTATGTCGTCTATACGCCAACCGGTTTGACCAGGTTCTATAGGATAGTCTTCTACTCCTACTTCCCAGATCAGATGTATGCTTTCACCGGCGTAATCTCCTAGGTCTACGGTGACTTCTTCCCAGTCCACCGTACCCCACCATCCTGGCTGTCCTTCAAGAGGATTACCCCAACCAGATTCGATCACACCGTCGTAACCAGGCTCGGGTTGAAGTAAATCCGCAGTCACTAAGTCCGTGGTAACCTTCAGATTTGCTCCGTCCCAGAAAGGATCGATTTCTCTCCAGTGTTGGAAGGTCAGTTCTGCATCTCTAGCCTCAGTAAGGTCGATTTCAGGAGATATCAGCCAACTCACTTCTCCTATTTTTTCATATTCAGTATCTCCATAATCCCATGAATGATCGCCTACCACGGCATCATGTTCTCTTCTAGCCCATTCGTTGACTCCTTCTGAACTTCCTGTTATGTACCCCTTATCTTCTGACACGTTGTCTTCAAAAACGGTTTCCGTGTCGTAGTGATCGTATTCTACCAACAGTCCTTCCGGAGGCTCTGGGTGCTCCCCGATCAACGTGAATCGTTCACTCATATTATCATAGGTGTTATTCTCTACGTCAAATACTATACCTATGATACGAGCTTCTTCACTCGATTGGACTGGGATCTCCCAGTCAAAAGTTCCTTCGCCCTCATCGGCGGGTATACCTTCTTCGATCAACCCGTACGTCGTTTCTCCGTCATCTAAGCTGTACCACAGATCAACGTGGGATATGTCCTCCACCGTCTGGGTTATATTCCAACTGATAGTTTCAGTCTCTCCATATTCCCAAACATCTCCTTCTTCGGGTGAAGTTATGGTGATCTCGGGAGGTATCGGTTCCTGAACAGCGTCATCATGCTCTGCCTCCATCTCGTTGCGAGCTACTGCGGTTACATTATACCACCAGAATATGTCGTCGGCCATACCTTTACCTTCGTCGATGTACATGTAATCCTCGGATCCATCAGCGGTTATGGTCGCTATATGCTCTTCATCTTCCCAATCACTTTCTGCTCGGTATAGGTCATAGTGTGTGATCTCGCTTGGGCCTTCAAAAGGATCGTGTGGGCTCGAATCCCATGAGATCAAATTGTCTTGATTTCCATCTTCATCGATGGTCTCCACATTTGCTTCGATGGTCCAAGTCTGATCAAGACCAAAATCTATTGTTTCATCCCACATCTCTCCATCTAAACTAAGCCATCCGCCATCATCTACGAAGGGGGCAACACATCCAAGAGGCTGGAAACCATCTCCTATGTCGTCTATCTCTAGTACCACCCAATAGTGACCTTCCTCGATCCTGACCGTTTCTTCCAAAGGTATCTCAGTCCACTGCATGTTACCTAAGTCGGTAACTTCCTCAGTCTCTACAATAAGTTCTCCTGGTTCATCAAAACCGTCAGTATAGATCTGTCCCTTGACATGATTTGCGGCATTAAAGTCGAAGTAAGCGATATCTTTAAGTTCTCCAGCGGGGAGTTCGGTTCTTATAGCACCATACCAGATACCTGGTCCGGTTAGACCGATAGCATTATCAACTTCTGTTCGATGTTCTTCAGGATACATCCAATACCAATCTTCACTGGCAGTCACATGTCTAACATCGAGATTTTCCGCAGGCAAAGGCGCCTCTCCGACTATTTCAAATTCATCGCTGGTATTTTCAGAGTATCTTCCAGCTTCGTCGACCACACGTGCTCGGATCATGGCCTCTTCGCTGGGCCAGTTCGGTACTGTCCACTCGTAGTCTTCATCTGCTAGGATTCCATCTATGCTTTCCCAGCTCTCTCCTGCATCGATACTATACCATAGATGATCGATATAGTCGATATCTTCCTCACCTACGTCAGTGGTCCATCGAATGAACTCTTCGGTGTTAGCATCCCATACTGAGTCGCTATCTGGTTCGTCTATAACGATCTCCGGAACGTCAACATCTGGATCACCATATTCCTGTTTAGCATCTTCGTTTCCTTCTTCGAGTCCGTTGGTTCCCACTGCTCTAACAACGTACCAATAATACGGATCTCCTGCCATCTCTTCATCCATATAATGATATATTTCTGATCCGTCGGCTTCAACACTGCCTATAGGATCGTTCCATGGTCCATCGTCTTCTTCAGCCCTATAAACGTTGTAATGACTCACTTCCTCTGGATCGTCTTCGCTTGCATACCATCGTAATCTGTTATTGACAGGTTCTTCCTCTAATACGTCGATTGTGACCTCTATGTCGTCTATACGCCAACCGGCTTGACCAGGAGCTATAGGAAAGTTTTCTACTCCTGCTTCCCAGCTGAGCCATATGGTTTCACCGACATAATCACCTAAGTCGACGGTCACTTCTTCCCAGTCTTGTGTGCCCCACCATGCGGGTTCTCCTTCCAAGGGGTTTTCCCAACCGGTCTCTATCATACCATCGTAACCCGGTTCAGGATCGACTAGTTCCCAAGTCGCTCCATCGGTACTCGCCTTCAGGTTTGCTCCGTCCCACATAGATTCGATCTGTCTCCAGTGCTGGAACGTTAGTTCGGCATTTTCTGCTTCAGTCAGGTCGATCTCAGGAGATCTCAACCAACTGACCTCTCCTATTTTCTCGTACTGCATATCGCCCCAGTCCCAAGACTGATCGCCAACATAAGCGCCGTGTTCTCTTATGTCCCATTCGTTGATACCCTGAGAACTTCCGGTCGTGTACCCCTTATCTTCTGACACGTCGTCTTCAAATACAGTCTCTGTTGCCAAATAGTGAGGTTCTGCTAGCAAATATTCTGGCGGAGCCGGTGGGATCCCATCGATTGTAAAGTCGTCTGATGTGTCTTCTGCAAAATTACCCACATCGTCAATTACTCGTACCCGCACCTGAGCCTCATCAGTATGTACATTGGGTATTGTCCAAGTATAGCTGCTTTCCTCAGGAGCCAACTCTTCAACGAAAGTCCATTCTGATCCTCCATCTTGAGTGTAGAATATATTGATATGAGATAGATCATGGTCGCCCTCGGCCGCAGTCCATTCTATATCTTCCTCGGTAAGTGCGTCCCAGTCTTCTCCTCCAGTAGGGCTTTCAAGTTCTATCGAAGGAGGTTCATCGACGAGCTCGCCCTCGTCTGCATTGTAAGCTGTGAGTGCATAATCCTGGCTGGGAACACCTACACCTAAAGCGTCTTCAGGTATGTTCCAGCCTTTCACTCTGACCGTATAAACTCCGGCTTCGAGTTCTTCTGGAGGGATGTACACATTCTCTACATTGTTGGTATCGTCCCAACCGTCTCCTGTTCTATCAAATTCTTCCATGGTATCTTGGTTTCTCTGAGTCCATCCATCCTCGAATGCGTTTCCTCGATATATATGGCCGCCGGGCGATTCAACCTCTAAATTCAGATCGTTGATCAGTGTAGGACCGGTTTCCGTATCCGGCGGAGCTTCTTTATCCGTCCATCCAAGAGTTATCTTCAGAGGTTCGTCCTCATGGACGTACTCTATTTCATGCTCGTAAACCTGTCCACTGGTGGTTATGACATTTTCCTGATCCTCGGTATAGAACGGTATCGGATCATCGTGTGGATATTCTAGTTTAGTCAAGTCTACCATACCCCATCCTTCATCTCTGTTGGGTATGGATCCTTCCGTATTCCCTACTTCATCGTCAAGTTCGTTTGCAGTGTTTATCAATAATGATCTGACCATAGCAGGACTGGGTCTTTCACCAAATTCTTCTTCATACCACTCTACCACAACCGCAGCGGCTCCTGCAACAACGGGGTTGGACGATGAAGTACCGCCCATCCATCTATACTGTTCTGGATTGGGTCCATAATTACCCATGCTCAAAGATGTCTGTGTGGATAACGTAAGGTCCGCCGGTGCAACAACATCCGGTTTTACCCTATTATCGGCGGTCCATCCTCTGGAGCTGTATCCTATTATGTTCTCAGGATTTTCCCTGTTCGCTCCACCATAGTCGAGTCCGTCAGGATACCATGTATGGGTTGCACCTACCACTATTACGTTTTTAGCGTTGCCGGGACTACCTATTGTCTGATATCCGGGACCTGCATTACCAGCCGATGCCGTTAGAACCATCTCTTCATTCTCATCCGTGGACCTATCAGCATCTCTAACTGCTGCGTCAAAATCATGGTCGCTTATGATATAAAGGCCTCCCGTATCAGCACCCCAGGAATTAGAATGAACGTAGGTATCAGACTCTTGAGCAGGTATCTCAACGATCTCTCGATAATCTTGAGGTCCTACCCAATCGGCACCAGTATCTCCAAATATCTTCGCCGAGAAAAGCTCGGAATCATATGCAAGGCCTTGTGCAAGGTAATATGGGCCTGTTTCTTCACCCGCATATGTTTCTCCCGTTCCACCATGAGTGTTACCTGCAGCTAATCCCGCACAGTGAGTACCATGATAATGTCCATCCTGCCATCCATCTGGTTCTCCTGGGACTGGATTCCAAACATGGCCTCCTATCACACGATCGGTGAAGTCAGGATGACCAGCATCGCCTTCAACTCCATCGCCGATGCCCGTATCAGCTATAGTGATCGTCACTCCATCCCCAGTATAACCGATCTGGTTGATATATGCACCATATTCTCCATGTTCTCGATAAGGTTGATTCATGGGTGTTCCATCGTCCATCATGAAATATAATCCTCCGCCGACCAGTTGTGATTCGACCTCGTGAAGTTCAGGTTCAACGTATTCTGAGATATAATAAACCTCGTTCATCATGGCGATCTCGCGAATATCCTCTTCCGACTCTAATTCGACTCTCACCCTGTACTCCCCGTTGGGAAGCTCAACATACGAGAACGGAGTAGTATCTGAGGTTTTCTCTTCGAGCCTTTCAGCACGTCTCACCGGTGTGTTCATTTCAAATACGGGATCTTCTTCCTTTGACGCCGGTTCGAACTCATTTAACTCATGTATTGGACTACCCATCCCTGCTATATCTTTGATCTCTTCGATTGTTCTATAATCAGTACCTGAAACTAGACCTATCTCGACCATACCTGGTTCTATCCCTGATTGAAGTTTGAATTCTGGTTGGTAGATACCTATCCAGTCGACGAAGAAGAGGTCTTCGACCCTTTCGGCAACTTCAGGTGTCATCCGAACTCTGTAGGCATAGTTAGGAACATAATTCATAACTTCTACGCCTTTTGCTTCTAATCTTTCTCTCCACTCGGAGTTCACAGGTCCTATCATATCCACCAGATAAATGCCCTCGGTTCCAGGTTCGTAGTTCTCGATGGTCATCTCCTCGTTCAGTTCCGGCAAACCATGGTTCGTGTCGAAGGTGTAGCCCTTTACTATCAATTCATTCCTGTGTTCTAACCGGTATATATCGTAGTGTTCTTCCAGTTCTTCCACATTAGTTGTTTCGATCAGCACGTTTCTGCCGTAATGATCCATGACTTCACCGTATCGACTCAATTCGTCTAATTCCTCAGTGGTATCCACTTGTGCTAAAACCAGTGTTTCACTTTCTTCAGTCGATTCTTCACTCCCCATAACCATCATGCCGGGGATGACTGTACCAATGACCAATATGATGGCCAACGCAAATACATAAAACCTATTTTGTATTTTCTTTCCCATATATATCTAACTCCTTTATCTATTTTTATTTTCTTTTCCTCCATACAAGCAGCAGGTCGAATGCCCCGCTGAATTCTAAAAGTAGATTTCTTTACTGATATATATAATTTAGGATTTTTCAGTCGAAATCTAACATCTCGTCGCTGTCTGACGACCGCCCCATCTATATAGCACTTGATCTAAGGATCAAAATTTCATCTCGAACTAACGCGCTACTCTTGCCTATCCTCATAGATATATTTCTTAAAATAGTAGATGGATGCGGCACCTAGTACAAGTAAAACCATGGTTCCCGCGCCTAAAAAGGGCGTTTCAACGCCGTCGTTATCTCCGTTCCCTTCGGGTGGCTCGTCTTGCACATAGTAGTCGAGTAAAGTCTCTGTTCCTACGGACTCTTCCCACACCATATCGTCTTCATCCTCAGGGACCCTCCTGGTTTCGTATATATCCCTATGGATTATATTTTTGACCTCCGGAGAATAGTAAATCTCGAAACGTTTGTATTCTAACGGATCAATATCGGTCTCCAAATCCCTGCCGATGATGGTCAGATTTATCAGAAAAACATCGTCGAATTCGCCGGCGGGAACCTCTTTAGTAACTCTTTCTTCGACTGTTCCATTATACCATAGGACCTCTCTAGAAGGTTCTATAGCCTCATCCTCGTCGGGGTTCGTGTCTTCGAAAAACCACCCTTCCTCTACGATCCATTCTTTCCCCACATGGAGAGGAAAATCCATCTCGATTATGGGCGGGTAATAAAAACTTCTCGGGGCTCCTTCTGGATGAGTGAATATAGGTGAAAGGTGTTCTTTGGTATAATAAAACTCAGATTTTATCTCTGGAAAATCATCTATAGGTTCATCTTCTTCTTCATCCTCTAACTCACGTACGTGTCTTTCCTCCACCACGTACGTTTCATAAATCTCTCCCCTTTCATCGCCTATGACATCGACCTCTAACTCCATCTCATCGACGACTTCTTTTTCTACTTCCGTAACGATTTCGATACCCTCTTGAAAGGGTTCCCTCATCTGGTATGTCCATTTATCTCCTTTGTACCACTCAGGTACTTCTTCCTCATCAGCATCCTCCGCCGAGACCAAAGCAGAAAAAGACGGAGACGATGTGGAAACCATCAAGATCGATGCAACAAACAATATGGTGATATACAGCATGAGACCTTTATCGATCTTTATCTTGAACATTACTTCTTTCAAGTTCATATTATTACCCTGATGTTGTTCTACGCCCCTGGTTAAATAAAAAGTTTTCCCAATCTTTCATCCCTCATCTGAATCTTCGACTATATCTTCGATCTTTTTCATTATCTTGTCCCAGTGACTCCCTCTCCAATAGTACTGATCACAGCCGGAACAGTACCAGAATTTTTCGTTACGCTGGTATATACCTTCAGGAATTTCCTCTTTTACTTCCTCTTCAGGGATACTTTCTACCGATGTATTACACTTAGCACACCTACTCAAAGGTTCTATCTCCACATGATACGTGTCTAAAATATTTTTGATTATGTTTTCTGGCGTACCTTTTTCAACCAGAAACACATCATCGTATCTACCCAATTCTTTATCCCTCGTGATTATGATGCGTTGCTCTTCTTTCGCTATCTCCAACAGTTTCTCGTCTTCACACTCGGGGGCGTACTCGGCATCTATACCTAAAAATCTCAACCATTTTGCGGTTTGACCTAACATCCTGTCAACGAGAAACTTCGTCATCCATATTTCACCTTGTACTTCAACAACACGCCGTCATCTAGATGCTCACAATCCACTAACTTTAAGTCTATCAAGTCGTCAAAGCCTTGGGCACCTTTTCCATCTACCGGCGTAGGTGCATCTTTTCCTCCGATTATCAAACTCCCCACAAACACATTGAATTCATCTACATACCCTTCCTCAAAAAAAGAGCCGAGCACTTCTCCACCTCCTTCAACCAGCAGAGTTTTTACGCCTTCTTTATCCAACTCATTTAACAGCATCCCGATATCAACTTTGTTTCCACTACCACACTTTATCCAACCTTCTTTTTTTACATCTTGAGTGGTCGCGATCAGATGATCACCATCTTCTAAGAGTTGTGCATCTTCTGGTGTTCTAGCTCTTGAGTCGAGCACTACTTTTAACGGCTGCTTTGGATCTTCAACAAATCTTTCCTTTACAGTCAATTTGGGATCATCCGCGAGAACAGTTCCGATCCCCACCAAGATCGCATCCACTTTATCTCTCAGCCCGTGTACCCTCTCAAAGTCCTCTTCTCCCGATATCTTGACTTCAGTTCTATCGGAAAGGGCGATCTTTCCATCTGCGGACATGGCGACGTTCACTATGACTTTTGGCCTCATGGTTGACAAACCTCTTCAATATTTAATACTCACGAATTCGTCTTCTTTCAGCTCTACGTCCATACATGGAAATCGGTTAACGAGCCACACGTTGGTTTTGAGGTGACCCGTGTTCTTTCTAGTTCTCAAAACTCCACTTTCATCCATCACCGCAAGGTAAGGTATCAGTTGATCTGCGGCGTTAACATCTAGATCGATATCCGCCTCCGTTTCTTTTCTTAAGCCTTGTGCCGCCTCTTTGCCTACTTCTTCTGCAGGAACTCCCTTCTCACCTAAAACGCCTTTACCCACGAGCTTTTTACCTGTAGTCCAGATAACGATACCTGTGCCGGCACTAGATGAGCTGTAAGATCTTACAGATATGGATGTGTCGAGCTCGATAAATTCTTTCAAAACTTCTTTTTTCATCCTTCTAGCGATATGCTCGGGTAGATCGGTAACGAAAGCTCGGCCTTCTATACCCAAAAGGTCTTGTGAAACTTTGTGATCAGTCAATTTTCCCGGTCCTATACGCAACTCCATCTCTCCTCCTCCCTTTGGGTAGTGTCCTCTTCTGATCAAGCGAGAGTGTATATCTATACCCATCCTTCTCAAAAGTGCCAAGAACACATTTTCGAAGTAATCGTAGGGCGGAGACCATCTTACATCTGTGCCTCCTTTCAATTTAAATGTGAATTCATCTTCACATAAAATAGCTGGAAGGATGAGGGCTTGAGACAAAAGGGTGATGCTTCCTGCGGTCCCTATATCAAATCGGTAATCACCTCCTTTTACCTCTTTCGGATCGAAGAGTATCTCGGATGATCCTTTTTTTACCCCCTCGGTTTCCGCATCACAGATCTCTCCTGCAGCTTCGATAGCCATCTTATGCTGATGAGAAAGGCCGGGATTCGGTCGATTGGCTCTGATATCCGTTATCTTTATCTTCTCACCTGTGATAATGGACATCGCTAGAGCCGTTCTGACTATTTGGCCACCGCCTTCTCCGTAGGACCCATCTATTTCCAACATACTTTTATTTGATTGAACTCCCTTTGATTTAGATTTTTCCTTTCCCGTTTAGGTTTATCACAACAATAGTTTTAAGTATTTTAATCTATATCATATCATTGAGGATGATAGATATGGTTAGAAGACCAGCTGTGGCAGGACAGTTTTATCCCGCAGATAAGGATGAGCTTGAACGAAAAATAGAAGAATGTTTCAAACATGGGTTAGGACCAGGCACGATACCCACTGAGGAGGGAAACGAAAGAAGTATCAAAGGTTTGGTCTGCCCTCATGCAGGGTACGTTTATTCAGGACCTGTTGCAGCTCATTCCTACAAAGCACTGGTGGAAGACGGTCTACCCGATACTGTCATAATTTTAGGTCCTAATCACCATGGCATGGGTGCTGGTGTGGCAGTGGCTGATGAACCATATAGTACACCTTTAGGTACCATGGAAATAGATGAAGAACTCGCGACCGCGCTCGCGGGCGATGTAATAAAGATAGATGATGTAGCTCATCGGAATGAACATTCGCTAGAGGTACAGATACCATTTTTACAGTACTTTTCAAATTCGTTAAAGATCGTGCCTATCTGCTGCACAAAACAAGATCTACGTACTTCGAAAAAAATCGGTGAAAAGATAAAAAAGGCAGCGGAAGGAAAAGATGTCGTTGTGATAGCTTCTACCGACTTTTCTCACTACGTATTGAAGAAAAATGCAGAAAAAAAAGACAAGATGGCAATAGATCAAATATTAAAAAACGACCCCGATGGTTTATACGACATCATACAAAAAGAGCACATCTCCATGTGCGGATATGGACCTGTGGCCGCCATGATGATCGGTTCCGGTGGAGAAAAAGGCGAACTCTTGAAATATGCCACCAGCGGTGATGTTGTAAATCAGAGAGAAGTCGTGGGATACGGAGCGCTATCCTTGAAGTAGATCATGCTCAACGTTTGCATCCTGGATCGTACTTTTTGACGGGGCACTCAAGCATTCTTTCACATTTGCCACAGTCTCTTTGTGGATCTATACAGCCCTTTCTTTTTCTTATATCCCTGATGTCTTCTTTTTCAGATTCTTCAAAAAGACTTGGGCTGCCACTCCAAGACACGTTTTTAAGCCCCGTGTTTTCAGCGATGGTTACCGCACGGTCTAGAGCTTTTCTTTTCACACCAGGATGATCCTCAAGAACAAAATTTGACCTGAATGCGAGAAAATTCAACTGAATTTCTTCATCGATCTCGTAAAGAAAGCTCGATAGAGGCTCCACATCTTTTTCGTTCACTCCCGGTATCAGAAGATACCGAAATTCCCACAACTTTTCGAGAGCTTTCTCAGCAACTGTTCTTGCATTCCTCAGAACCGGTTGGACGGGAGCGCCGGTTAGCTCCCTATGGATCCTATCATCGAATGCTTTTATATCAAAAGTTATCGATGAAGCAAAATCCAGTACCCTGTCAAGAGATTTTTCGGTGAGAAAACCGTTGGTATCGTAGTTAATTTTGAGCTTTTTATCTATCTCCCTCGCTTCTTCTACCACCATCTCTATGTACGGTAAACTCGGAGTTGGAGAACCTCCGCTGAAAAAGATCCTATCCGCCCCCATGTACTTACCTCTTTTAGAATTAAGTTTGTTGACTGCCTCTCCAGCTAACACTTTCGGATGTATTTTTCCCCTCAAACTCACTTTCTGCTCAGGAACATGGGCTATACTCCAATTCTGGCAGTTGAGACACCTGAAATTGCAACCAGCCATGAATACGGTAAAACTCTGAGGAGGTGCAGGATGCAACATAGTGGAAGCAACCTTCGGTCCTTCCAACATACAGACGCCTAGTTCCCCTTGTAACCTGTTGACCCCACATCTCCACTCGCAGAGTTCACAACTTTTCAACTCATCTAAGGATACTTTGCCCATGGTAAAGGAAGTTGATCTTTCTAGCTTATCTTTTTGACCTCTAACTCAAAGATCAAAGTTTTTCCCGCCAAAGGATGCTCACCCGATCTGCCGTATGCCTTTTCAGGAGGTATCTCGATCTCCTTTTTTTCACCTACATCCATATCAATACCCCCTTCTTCAAATCCCGGGATCAATCTTCCTTCACCGACGGTAAAACCCAACGGTTGGTAGTCCCTATTTTTATCGTAATTTTCCGATTCTCTTGCAACTTCCTCAATGGACGAATCGAAGATCGTTCCATCTTTCAGTCGGCCTATGTAATCGACTTCCACAAAGTCTCCTTTTTTGACTCCCATATTTTTTCCTCTACCATCTTCAAGAGCACAAACGTTAAATTCTTTTTCATCCCTTATCATATCAGATGATCATGAACACTATCAGGTTGAAGCTAGATGGTTGGGAAAAATCCATAACTTTTTCTGCTTCCCATATCTTACCGGGACACGAAAAATGTGGTAGGATACACGGGCACAACTATGCCATACATGTCAGAATATCAGGGGAGCAAAAAGAAAGCGGGTTGGTCTACGATTTTTTACCTATAAAAGAAAAGTTAAGGGAGATCGCCGATAGGCTAGATCACAGAATTCTCATAGCGTCCGGGATGGATGGGTTAAGAGTAGAAGAAAAAGAGGTTAAAATCGAATTGGAGGATAAAAAATACCTGTTTCCCAAAGAAGACTGCTTGATCTTAGATATCACACAAGTGACTGCAGAACAACTCGCTATGTACCTGCTAGAAAAAGTGATAGAAGAATTCGACTTTCCGGACAAGATAAATACCGTCGAAATGGGTGTGGATGAATCTAGAGGACAGGGTGCCTGGGCCAAGAGGGATCTGAATGGATAGAGCGGTCATATTACTCTCAGGAGGATTAGACTCATCAACGACGCTTGGTATCGCTGCAAAAGAACATGAGAGTTTATGCGCTCTTACCTTTAGATATGGCCAAAAACATGAGAAAGAGATAAAGAGCGCTAGAAAGCTGGCTTCTCACTATGATGTGGATGAACACAAGATATTGGATATCTCTCTAGATAAGATAGGAAAATCATCTCTTTTAAAGAGTGGAAAAGCGATACCTGAAAAAAACGAAGACATAGGAAAGAACATACCTTCTACTTACGTACCTGCTAGGAATATAATATTGTTGTCCTACGCCCTATGCTACGCCGAAAGTATAGGGGCCAATGCGATATACATAGGGGCCAATGCAAGAGATTACAGCGGTTATCCCGACTGTAGACCCGATTTCTTCAAGGCCTTCGAAGATATGGCCGAAAAGGGGACTAAAAAAGGTGTAGAAGGTTCTACCATCCAAATAAAATATCCTTTGATAGATATGACCAAAGGAGAAATAGTGAAAAAGGCCTCCGAGCTCGATGTACCTCTACAACTGACTTGGAGCTGTTACAAAGGAAAAGAAAAAGCCTGCGGTATATGTGACTCTTGCAAGTTGAGACTGAAAGGTTTCAAAGAAGCCGAACTCGAAGATCCTGTTGAGTATGTAGACGAAGATTGAAAGGTTTCTATCGTCTTCGTCTTTTTATCATATCGATCACTTGATCTGCCTTTCTCTGTACACCTTTATCAGGATCGTTTTTGAGTTCTTGCAAATAATCAAGCGAGCTCTTGTCATAATGGCCCTGCTCGGCAAAGACATGCAGAGTTATAACCGCTCTTTCCCTCAGGTCCTCATCGTCCGATTTCAAGCAATTCTCATTTATCAGTATGATAGATTCTTTATCAAATATCCCATGTTCGGCTAGATGCCGTAGAGTAGAAACCGCTGATATCTTCACGTTGGCATCGGGATCGTTCAAAGAGTCCATAACAGGATCAACTATAGAATCTTGGCATCCGCCCTCTATAGCAAAAACTTCTATAGCCTCCATGGCACTTTCCCTGACCATTTCCGAAGGCGCGTTTAGAAGGCCGGTCAGTGGCTCGAGTGATTTTTCATTCCATATACCACTGCTAGCCAGTTCCTTTATGGTCAAAGTCGCCTTCGTTTTTACTGTATCATCGGGAGCCTCCAAAGCGTTGTGCAATGTTTCTATCATATCAGAAGACAGTTCAACACCTTTTTTAGCAAGGGAGTGGAGCGCCCCGGCAGCTTCTTTTCTTACCTCTTCATCCGAAGTTTGTAATGCCGATGAGAGTGGCTTCGTGGAGGTCCTATCTAAAAGACCCGCTTCCGACATCTCTTTTAAGTATTTGGCTGCAAAAACCTGCAGTTCCTTTTCTCTTTCCTCTAGCATCTCGTTCAATATCTTTAAAGTAGACTTGCTGTAGATCCCACGTTCAGCCATGACTTTCAACGAAGAAGCAGCGGCTTCTCTCACACCTTCATCTGGATCATCTAGTAGTTCATTTAATGGACCTATAGCAGAGGAAACATCTGCCCCCTCTTCACAAAGAGTTCCCATGGACTTTGCCGCATTCCATTTAACATCTGAATCCACGTCGTCCAGAAGTTCGATCAGTCTGGATACCACCGCCTCGCTGGTTAATCCCTGCTTCGCAAGTGATCTAAGAGTGTATACCACGGCGTTTCTAACATCCTGGTCAGGATCATCTATGATCTGAAGCAATCTATCCAACGTCGATTCTTCACAGACACCTTGTTCAGCCAACTCCTCTAGAGCTCTAGCACTGTTCCATCGCACATATTCATCATCATCTTCAAGTAATCTGTTCAATTTCGATATAGAAGAAGGGTCGTAAACTCCCTGTTCTGCGAGAGCACGAAGAGCTCTAGCGCTGTTCCAACGCACATATTCACTTTCTTCAGTTAGAAGAAAATTGAGCGACTTTAAGGAGGCCTTTGCGTACAAGCCGTTTTCGGCTAATTTGTAAATCGCCTCTGCAGCGTTCCATCGGATGTCTTCGTTATCGTCCCTCAATGCTTTATTCAACGGCCCGAGCGATGACCTCTCGTAAACACCCTTGTCGGCCAATTCACAGATCGCTTCCGTTGCTTCTTTACGTATATTATTATCTTCATGATCCAGGGCCTTGTTCAATCCCGAGATGTCTTCTTTTTCCTTCATTTTCTTTATAGTAGGAATATCAATCACCATCTTAAGCTCGATTTCTCGTTCGCTATTGAAATTATATTGTGAGTATATATGCTTTTGCAATCTCATGGTAAAGATGCGATATTTTTTAGTGACTTTTCGCCAATTGAAAATCCTTCACTTGCCAGTTTTGAAAGGTTGACTATACCGGCTTTTTTGAAAAAATCTTTTTTAAAGGGCTATCGCAGATAGCGCCACATGTTTTTAATGCATCTTTTTCGAAAAAAGCGAGGGAAGCAAAACTTCCATCTTTTTTTTCCTCCCTTCGCTACGCTCAGCGAGTAAAAAATGCGTAGGAACTCACTACGTTCGCTCCTCCTTTTCAATCACTTTCCTCGCTACTCTCGGAAAAGTAATTGAATGCCACAGAATCAAGGATTCTGTTCACTTTCCATTTTCTCATGTTCATTCGAAAATAAGGAAAATACGAGGGACATAAGTCCCTCTTTACTTCGGAAGGCTGTCGCCTTCCTGCGTATGCGTAGGAATGGAACTCAAAGTCTATTTATATACAGCCTTGTTTTTTTAAGGGCTATCGCAGATAGCCCTACATGTTTTTAATGCATTTTTTTATCAAAAAAATGCGAGGGAAGGGATTTGAACCCTCGGACCCCTATGGGAATAGATCTTGAGTCTATCGCCGTTGGCCATGCTTGGCTACCCTCGCTTTAGGAGCGAAAAGGTTTTTTTTGAGCGAGTAAAGCGAGAGTGAACAGGAACTTTGTTCCTGTGGAACCCTCGCAAGTTGGAGCGAGTTTA
>PUNG01000128.1 GCA_003551675.1 Thermoplasmata archaeon | reverse complement strand
CGTCTATATTATGATCTGCACCCTGGCTCAAGAACCCCTTGTATTCTGAAGAGGTGTATGTGTCGTCATGCACGTCGCTGATCATTTCATCCCCATCTAGATATACTGTTATGATGTTATCTAGATCCCTCTCGATGGATAGAGTATGCCACTCGGTATCGGGATCCCAGTCGGCGCTGGCTAGTCCAGTCATATCTCCCTCGTCCATCCTCCAAAGATTTATTTGATTATACGTATCGCCTGTAACTGTAACAAAGTAACCATCGGTTTCCTCTGGATCTGGGTCACCATTTTGAACGAAATAAAATCTTATCATCTGATAATCGCCGTCCCAATCTACCCTTTCCAACGAGAAGTCGTATTCCCATCTTCCATAGGCCCTATAGGCGGATTCGTTGGTAGAGATAGTACCCTGCCCCTGCAATATTTCATCCTCTACTCCCCACTCACCATCATGAACCGTCCATTCCGGATCTGAAGTATGATCTCCGTCGGAAAAGTCATCGAAGACCACCATGGTCGTATCATCCTCTATTGATCTGTCTACTTCACAAAATTCTAAAGTAGAATCATCCTCTATCGCCATAAACGGAACTCCACTCGCAGATATCAGGACCACGACTAAGAATACCATCACCAACACTCTTAACCTACAATAGCGATACATATTACCCCAACATCTCTATATATGTATGGGCATAGAGGTATAAATAACTTATTGAATTCGAGAGTTTTTTTCCTAGACTTTTTGGATGCATACTAAAAAATTAAAAAAGGGGTTTTATTGTTTTTTCTTTTTGTAGGCATAGTAGGCCACAGACACCGCAAGGATCAATAGCAAGGTAGGTATCCCCACAAAAGGAATCGATCTTGTTTCGGACATCTCTATCCACTGTGTACTGAAATGCTCGATGTGAAACACATACATCGCTCCTCCACCTGCACTGGCGTTGGAATTGTCGAGACCTTGATAATTCACGGCGTCACTCACCTCTATATCCAGATCATCTTCGGAATCGGCTATATGCTGGTCTGCAAAAGCCTTGTTAACCAGTATGGTGACATGATTAGCATCGTTGTCGTCCTCGACTTCTATTATCAGCGTTCCGTCTTCAAAGGCCACGGTTACAGCGTCCACACCTTCAGGATCACCGGCGTTTATCACCAAAACAGCCCACGGCTCGTAACCTTCAACCTTTAAGAAAGTAGATGCACCGAAAGCAGCGGCGTTTTTGGCTTTTTCTATAAAGGCCTGGCCGCCATCGACGGGAGGCTGAAATTCGGGCTGCCTAGACATCTTGATCCAGTGAGTACTGAAATGCTCGATGTGGAACACGTACATCGCTCCTCCACCTGCACTGGTGTTGGAATTGTCGAGACCTTGATAATTCACGGCGTCGCTCATCTCTACCTCTAGATCACCTTCGGAATCGGCTATATGTTGATCTGCAAAAGCCTTGTTAACCAGTATGGTAACGTGATTAGCATCGTTGTCGTCTTCGACTTCTATTATCAGCGTTCCGTCTTCAAAGGCCACGGTTACAGCGTCCACACCTTCAGGATCACCGGCGTTTATCACCAGAGCCGCCCACGGCTCGTAACCTTCTACCTTCAAGAAAGTAGATGCACCGAAAGCAGCGGCGTTTTTGGCTTTTCCTATAAACGCTTCTGCATCTTTCCAGTCAACAGGAGGTTCAAAATCCATGGGTTTTTCGAAGACTACATACATGAAACCAGTCACCACTTCTCCTGAAGCCTCACTTTCCGCTTTAAGAGTGATTCTTGCAATATCTCCAGGGTCTGCGTCCTCTTTTATAGTTACTTCAACCTCGATATCTACTGATATTTTACCTTCAACACTAATGTTCTCTGGAGCCTGGACTTCAAAGGCTATTTCGTTGGACGAATTTACCTCTATGTAGTATGTATCTTCCTCTCCACCTAAGTTCACCAGCGTGTACGTATAAACATAAGTGTCTATCTCCACCTCGACCGCATCTTCAGGGGGTTTGATCTCTACTCCTTGCTCGTAAGCACTGGGATGCTCTTGAGTATCTACCGCAGAGGAAAATGCCATCAAATAGCCCGACGATATCAGTAGAAGTGCGAACACCATAGCCATTCCTACATATGATTTTTTATTCATCATTTTTCACCGTTCTTAATTAGGGCACAAATGTTTATAAACTTTATTTAACAAAAACTGAACAAACTCTCCAAAAATACTCAGAGAGAAAGATCATCCCAAAGATCTATGAATTCATCTATCACATCTTGAGGGGGTTTGTAATGGGTCAACAACTCCATCATATGCCCGGGATCTACCAATTCATATTTTCTTCCTTTCCTCTCCAATACATCCCCTTCTATCATTTTCTCTAGATGATAAGATAATGTTGATGCTGAGATGTTCAATTCTTCTGCCATCTCTCCGTGCGAAGTGGCGTCTCCTTTATTCAAAAGATAGATTACAACAGAAAGAGGTATTTTTTTTCTCAAATAACCTATTATTTCTTTGTCTTTTTTTTCTATTACTTTTCTTCCTCTCTTAGGATAATAACGTTTATATCCATCTTTTTTCACCTCAGACACAAGGTTGTATTTTTTCAATTCATAGATATGGTACCTAACAAGATTCATGCTCAGCCCTACCCTTCGTTTTATCTCCCTCATGTGAAGACCAGGATACTTTTCGATGATCCTATAAATGTTTCTCCTATTCTCAACTTCCAGCTCGGGCTGTGACATCTTGTTTACCCCTTCACTAATGAAAGGTAAAGTAGTAACAGTATGACCGTGTCTAAGATTATAACCGGTAGCAAAAAGATTCCCCAAGTCTCCTCAGGAACAGTGAAAAGATAATAGCTGAGCCACAACCCCTTGATGAGGAAAAATAAAAAAGCTATAGAGACCATCAACAATTTTGATTTTCTTGTGCGCCGATAGGCCAAGATGGAGATCACGAACAGGGCTAAAGCGATAACTGTAAAAATCGCCAAGCTTAGATTGTAGATCATAGTCGAAATCATCTTTTAACCTCAATTCGGTCAAATAGACTTTAAAAAATTTAAACCTTTTGGAGATATTGATGCGCATCCTAAAAAAACTCTATTCTAATCTCCTTTATCATTCAAATCTTTACTTTCTCCCTTCTGCCTCTTATCCTTGGCTTGATCTCTTTCCTTCTTTTTGTTGTCTTGTTTGTTTTCTATCTTTTCTATCTTTTCCTTATACCTCTTATAAATGGCTCCGATGCTCACCACCGCAGCTGAAAAGACCACACCAGGAATGTAATAAAAGAGATCACCTAGATAAGTCTCTTCTAAGTCGGTGTCGGTTATGTCGATCCAATCTTCTATTATGATGGTATGTGTAGAAAAATGAGGTACGTTCACGAAGACTTTGACCCCTTCGTCCCCGCTGAGTATCAAATAAGTCGGTTCGTTAGATCTATCTGTTAGTTCCGAGTAGCTATCGACTTCAGGAATAGATTCGCCGTCAAAAGTGACTTTTAGGTTGTCAAAAGAGGATACGTCCATGACTGTCGAAGATATGTCTGCCAGGACGATCTTCCCTTCTTCTCCTAAGGTATCAGAGGAGACCATCATCTGAAATCTTCCCTTATCTAACACCTGACCAAGCAAACTTATTTCATCGTAAATCACTGACATCTGGTGGTATCCTTCATTCATAGCCTCAACCCTGATTTTAGCTCCAAGTCGTTTTTCTTTGATCCCCTGTAGTAGTATTTCGTTTATATCGAGATCATCATAAATCCTCTCCTCTTGGATCCTAAAAATAAATGATGTTTCTTTTGCTACAGTAAAGTCGACTTGTGAAGGTTTACCGTTTCTTTTTACAATATCTCGTTCACCCTCCATTGGGCCATAAGGCATCAATATTGCCGTGAACTCGCCGTAATCTATCTTCACCCCTTCTGTTCCTATCGGGGTAACATGTGCATTCTCCTCACCTATTTCAAAGCTTATCAACTGATCTTCATCTAGAACTTCTAGCGGTTTGACGTCTATATTCATCTCAGCGGAAGGTTTATCGTAAACTTGGAAATCGGCTCTATCACCTTTTATCCTATAATGATGATTTTCAGGATTTTGCTCATAGATAACTAAATTTTCAACCCTGATGCTACTAAATAATGTGATATTCTCTTCTGTGTAACGGTTATGGGTATGATTCGCGATTCCGTCTTCTATTATATCAAAGAAAACAAAACTTCCAACATTATCTTCAATAAATCCACCTATCCTTTTACTAAGATTACTTGGATCAGGGATTGTCGGGTCTATTGGACCAGGTATATCATCAGGAGGGTCTTCGTACCCCTCATATCCATCTAAAATCGAGACCGCGTCGGTTACGGAAGGTCCAAATAACAAAGTTATTAACAGCAGTGAGGATAAAACAACTATGAAACAGCGGTATGATGGTTGATTTCTTACTTTCCGACGCTTTACTTTTAAATCTATCATAGATTCTCCTTCTGCGCCAATACATATGGACTCAAAGGTTATAAATCTTATTTTACAAAAATCGAACAACTGGGGTATGGAAAGGTAGATGATTGAAATCTCTCATGTAAAAAAAAGTAAAAAAGGAAGGTTTTTTCTCTCCCTTGGATATTATAATTTTTCTTCTTCGTACGTCTCCTCTTCTTCTGACTCTTCTTCGTACGTCTCCTCTTCTTCTGACTCTTCTTCGTACGTCTCCTCTTCTTCTGACTCTTCTTCGTACGTCTCCTCTTCTTCTGACT
>PUNG01000079.1 GCA_003551675.1 Thermoplasmata archaeon | reverse complement strand
TCGAACCATCCTGAAACGTCTTCGTTATCCCAGTCTATTGTGAATTCCCAAGTGCCTTCGTATTCATTACCTGAAAGGTCGTCCCCTTCCCATGTGCCGGAGAAGGTTTCGGTACCAGTTCCGACATAGTCATCTCCGTTGTCATCGTCTCCGTTGTCATCATCTCCGTTGTCATCGTCTCCGTTGTCATCATCACCGTTGTCATCATCACCGTTGTCATCTACACCATTATCTTCTTCACCATCGTCTTCCTCACCATTTTCATCATCTTCCGTGCAGCCGGAGAAGGCAACTCCGACTATAAGCAAAGATGCTAGCAACAAGACAAAAAATATCTTTTTATTTCTTATATTTGTCATTTGTATTTCCCTTTCCTTGGAACTACATATATCGGACGTTTTTTATATCTTACGGGTTAGAATACTTCCGATAATAATTAATAAATCGAATGGTTATATATTAATCAACTTAAGATGGTGATGAAAAAATGAAGACTTCCATAAAGATAGGTAAGTTATATGGCGTTCCTGTACGACTGCATTTTACTTTGATCTTCGTTGTAGCTTTGATAGCGTGGTCGGTGGGTTCTAACGTTTTTCTTATAGCAGAGATGCTGGGTATCCCAGATCCTAACATAGCTCCTGGATTTGAAAGTTATATTTTAGGCGTCGTAGTGGCTGTAGGTCTCTTCGTCAGTGTGTTCATCCACGAGATGGCCCACTCGATCGTCAGTATAAAAAGTGGTTTTAAAGTAGATGAAATATCTTTATGGCTGTTCGGAGGTGTTTCAAAGATGGAGGAGATGCCTACAGACCCTAACTTAGAGATCAAGATCAGTGCGGTCGGTCCTCTTTCAAGCATAGGGTTAGGGGTACTGGCTTTTGTAGGAGGAATGTTGATAAACCAAAGTATAGTGGTGTTCATACTGTTTTATCTCAGTTTCATAAACTTTTTCCTAGCTGGATTCAATCTCATACCAGCTTTCCCCATGGATGGGGGTCGGATCCTTAGAGCGATATTGGCAAAGAAATATACTTACGTTAAAGCTACTAAAACTGCAGCAACAATAGGAAAAGTCTTTGCGGTGATTTTCGGTATCGTTGGACTTTTCGTCAATATCTTCTTGATCCTGATAGCTTTCTTCATCTACATGGCGGCGTCCCAAGAATCCGAAAGTGTGTTGGTCAAACACATGCTCAGTAAGGTCTCGGTGGGCGATGTGATGGCCAAAGAGGTGAAAACGATAGGACCTGAAACTTCTCTTGAAGACTTCCTAAAAATGGTCACGACTCACCAGCATACCGGTTTTCCAGTAGTAAAAGGCGATAAGATCATTGGGATTATGACACTAAAAGATGCCAAAAAGGTATCAGAGCAGGATATCTACATAACAAGAGTCGGGGATATCATGGAAACCGATATCGTCTGTTTGAGCCCAGATGATGATGCTAGCAAAGCATGGGATTCCATGATGAAAAGGGGGTTCGGTAGATTCCCCGTTCTGAAAAACGGAGAACTAGTAGGGATCGTAACCAGATCCGATATCATGCAGTCATTTAAGATCCAAACTGAGATGGAAAGTCTTAAACAGAACGATATCTAGGTTGGTCATAAATACTTCGGATTTCGATAATTTATCATTCGTTTTCCATATCTCTTATCAATAGATATGCGAAAACTATTATCATACCGACCAATGGGATGGAGATACAGCAGATGAAACAACTAGAATGTGGATTCTGAGTAGTCGCATACACTAGATACATCAAAAATCCAACTAGTCCTATGATCAGAAATTTACCGTGTTTGTACTCCCATGGAACAAATAATAACACTGCCATTATCACCAAAGTAAAAGGTAATACCCATAATATCGAAGCTGCTGCACTGGTATATCCACTTACCCTGAATGCGTGAATCAACACCATGAATAGGCCTGGTACTGCTATGAACGAAAGCATCTTTTCTAAAGAGTAATCTTCCTTATCCTCTTTCTTTTCATCCAGTACAATTACTAACAAGAGAGCGAAGAAGGAAACTATTAAAAGTACCATCCCAAAACAAATTGGGATAGATGCGAAGATACCGGAGGGATTAGTTTTGACATCTCTTTCCTCGATATCAACTCCAGCTAACCCCATGAACTCGGTAACGGATTCTTTACACATTTCACTGTTCCTAGATATCAAGTTAATATCTAAAAGATGCCTAACTTCCATACTTGAATTTCCTTTGAATTCTATCATGCCCTGGGTATTTTCCCATATAAGTACCGTTCTTAACTCTTCCCAGTCTTCGGATGTGACCTTTAACTGTTCAACATCCTCAAAATCGATTTCACACGTTCCTTGACTACAATCTTCGATGACTACGGATCCTGTAACATTTTCAAGTTTAAATCCCTCGCCAGAAAGATTCTGGTAGATCTCTGAAAGAGATATCTGATCATCGACCTCACCTGAAAATAAAATACCCTCTTCTGTTTCCACGGGAAAATAAACTAGGTGGATTGATGAAAGTAAAACCAAAATGGATATCAAAACGATCAGGTACAACTTCGATGTTTTCTTTTCTAGGATATTATTCCTCCATAAATGATCGTCAATATTTCTCAGTTTCAACCTCTTCTATGGACCTTTTCCATATCGAACTTTTCTTTCATCCTGGGTATCAGATTTTCCCAGATATGTTCACAGAGGTACCATTCGGTGATCTCCTCTTCTTCGGACTCCGTCAGTCCGAATATCTCAGGTCTATCTAACAATTTCATGTACGGGAGTATGAAGGCTTCTACAAGGGTTCCTTCTTCCACGGGCCACAAGTATAATTCCAATCCGACCCTCTGTGATTCTTCATCTAAGTCCTTTAGTGAAGGTACTTTTAGAGAGAATGTGCTCAATATCAATTTCAATCTTCCTGGTGGTTTTTTTTGTCTAAGGATCTCTCTGACTGTTTTATTTACAGCTATTATAAGAGTCCCATCTCCCTCGTTAGAAGTATCGTATTTGGATATATGGAATCCCTCCTCCTGGATGAATGATTTGAATTCCGAGCCCAATCCTTTAACACCCCTCTCTTTTATCAGATATCTACCATATGGATATGCCCTTCTCCTCATGTATCTATCACTCTCTTGAATCCTACATATTACTAGGTGTATTTCAATTTTTCATAAAAAAACATTGCAAAAAAGCATTAA
Organism: Thermoplasmata archaeon; assembly: GCA_003551675.1. Lineage (GTDB taxonomy): Archaea > Thermoplasmatota > Thermoplasmata > Halarchaeoplasmatales > Halarchaeoplasmataceae > Natronoplasma > Natronoplasma halalkaliphilum. Next base: position 1,582 of record PUNG01000079.1, on the reverse strand, counting down.
TAGAGCGGATCATCGAATACAATTAGTCGTAGATTGGATAAATCTTTTAACTGCACGTTGCATAGATACCTGCATGCCACAAAAAATCATCTTTGAACCCATAGGAACCATACATTCACCTTACAAGGATATTGAAGGTATGCCAATCCAACCTACCGGGGCTAAAGGCGTTAAAGGTACTCTTGAGATCGACCATAAATACGTTAGCGGTTTAAAAGATCTTGACGGGTTTTCACATATGATCATCCTCTATCATTTCCATCTCTCAGAAGGGTATTCACTGGAGGTTGAACCATTTTTAGATAAAAAGAAAAGAGGACTTTTTTCCACAAGGGCCCCCAAACGTCCAAACCCTATAGGATTATCCATAGTCAAACTACTCAATATCCATGATAATATCGTCGAGATAGAGGATGTCGATATAGTAGATGGAACGCCGCTCTTAGACATCAAACCCTATGTTCCCGACTTCGATCATCGAGATGTAAAAAGCATAGGATGGTTGAGCAGTAACTCTAACAAGGTTTCAGAGAAAAGATCGGATGAACGGTTTAAATAGAAAAAAAGGGTTTGGGGAGTTACTTTCTCTCTTTTACCGATCCCAATTCTTCAACTTCCTCAGTAAGATCTAATCTTTTCAATGTGTTTTTCATTGGTACTCCTTCTTCATCCCATCCTCTAACATCGTAGTAACGGTCGAGTTCCTGCTCGAACTCTCTCCGGGATATTGTTTCTCCCTCAGTAGGTCCATAAAGTACCTCGTCCTTGAAGACCCTGTCCGGTAATTTATCATCTTCTCTTGTGAATCCGTTCTTGATGTTGAACAGCTTAGATAGGTTGTAGGTTCTTTCTCCTACCCTCAAAAATTCATCTAATCCCATCTCGAATCCAGTGACTGCGTTAACCAGTTCTAACAGCCCCTCGTCGACCATGAGTCCACGTGAGAACTTACAGACACCTGTGATATCGTAAAGAGTCATAAGGTCCTCCATAGCTTTGAGAGCAAAGGCCTTTCCAACAAGCTTCGTATTATCATAGTTCTTGAAATCCCAGTATTCACCTGCCATCTCCAGAGCGTATAAACAGGATGTTAAGTGATCCGCACCTCTAGGTGCCACTGCGAAAGCTAAAGCCATACCTTTTACCCCTCTTACTTCGAAACCAGCAGGAGGCATACCTTTGACGTGTATCGCGAACTTTTCTGAACCCTGGCCAACCTTCTTAGCTGCTTCGTAAACACCGTCTCCCAAGAGTTCACCAAGTTCACCTTCTTTGTGAGCGATGCGTTTCAAGGTTTCTAACATGGCCACAGGGTTACCAAATTCTAGATCGATATCACTCTCGATCAATCCCTTTTCATAGGCCTCCATGGCCCACGAGATGGTCAACCCGGCAGAGATGGTGTCCAGACCAAGTCTATCACATATCTCATTACCTTTAGAGACCGCTTCTATATCGTCTATCTCACAGGCGCTACCGAGGGAGTACAAAGTTTCGTATTCTGGTCCATCGACTTCGATGTCTCCATATGGTGTATCCTCAGCTACAAAATACTGACTGCAGGGTTTTGTACAATAGGGGC
>PUNG01000073.1 GCA_003551675.1 Thermoplasmata archaeon | reverse complement strand
CTTCAAACTCCTGAACAGGCATTTTGGAAAAAATGCCGTTCAGATATTCTTGGATCTTATTTCGAAGGATTAGAAAATACGGAGGAATATCATGAAACGAAATAATTACAGAATAACACACCTGCTGATACATGGGACTCCCAATTTATAAATATCTTGAATCTATTTTGTATATCAATGGAGGTTTAAAGATAGCTGGTTTTAGATTCGGGGAAGATTCAAAACCGCTACCCGAGTCTACAATTTTTCTCGAATTCAAACTCGCCTAACCAATATTTTAAAAAAAGATTAAAGATGTGATAAAAAATGAAAACTAAGATCTACGTTTCTGCCATCGTGCTCTCATTACTGCTCAGCGTTATGCTGGTGGCAGTGGGAACCGAGGCAGCAGATATAGAAGAGAATTACGATAATGAAACTGAACTTACTCAGTTGAAGGATTCCCCGTGGCCCAGCTTCGGTCGTGACCAAAGGAACAATCGTAGGAGTCCATACGATACGAGCCATGTAGACGGAACGATGAGATGGAGCTTTACGACGGACAGTGATGTGAGATCTTCACCTGCTGTTGGAGAAGACGGCACGATATACGTTGGTTCGAACGATGGTTATCTGTATGCTATAAACCCTGACGGGACGGAAGAATGGAGTGTAGACCTTGATGGCGACGAAGTTGAGTCTTCACCTGCTATTGGAGAAGACGGCAGGATATACGTTGGTCTGTCTTATCATGCTGCTGATGAATGTCTGATCGCAGTGGATTCAGAGACTGGAGAGATAGAATGGAGAGCCGATACAGGCTCTGGTGTGATATCTTCTCCTGTTATCGGAGAGGACGGTACGATTTATGTTGCATCTACAAATAATCACATGCTGTGGGCCTTCGATTCTGATGGAAATGAAGAATGGTCATATGAAGCAACCGGAAGAGTAGAGTCTTCACCTGCTATCGCCGAGGACGGCACCATATATTTTGGATCCTGGGATGGTAACCTGTATGCGGTGGATCCAGATGGAGAAGAAGAATGGGTATTCGAGTCAGATGAAGATGAAGTCAGGATCGATTCTTCGCCTGCAGTAGGAGAGGACGGCACGATATATGTTGGTCAAGGCTTTTTAGACGGTGACGGATTATATGCGATAAATCCAGATGGAGAAGAAGAATGGAGATTTGAAACCGGGGCTGCAGTTGAGTCTTCGCCTGCTATCGGTGAGGACGGCACTATCTACGTTGGGGCCGGTGATGATAACTTATACGCGATAGATTCTGATGATGGGGAAGAGATATGGAGCTTTGAAACTGGTGACAGAGTGTTCTCTTCACCAGCTATTGGCGGAGACGGCACGATATATGTCGGCGATATGCAAGATCAAGATGGTGACTTATATGCAGTGAACCCGAATGGTACGGAGAAATGGAGCTTCTCAACAGACGGGGAAGTGCGTTCATCGCCTTCCATAGGAGAGGATGGAACTATCTATGTAGGTTCCTTCGATAATAACCTCTATGCGGTAACTGGAGAACATGAGAGAAAAATTAGCGTAGAAGGAGAAGGCTCAATAATTGTTGAAGCTTATGATGGGTTGGAAGAAGAATGGATAAAAGATGAAGAATCCCCGGTAGATGATGAACTCATTGATCACGTAGAACATGGTACTCAGGTCAGACTGACTGCAGAACCAGACTCGGATAGAGAATTTGTAGAATGGACGGGAGACGAAACTGGTACGGAAATTATGATAGAATTTATAATGGATAGTGATAAAGAAGTAACAGCCCAATTTATAGGAACACATAAGGGTACAATCAGGGTAGAAGGGGGAGGCTCAGTAATAGCTGAATATTATGATGAGGAAGTAGAAGAATGGATTGAACACCCACAATCACCAGTTGAAGATGAGCTTACTGACCATATTGAAGACGGTACCCAAATCAGACTGACTGCAGAACCAAATTTAGGTTGGTACTTCGAAAGATGGACTGGGGATCACGAAAGTGCTGAAAAGCAGATAGAATTTACTATGGACGAAGAGAAAGATATAACTGCAATCTTCACAGATACAGTTTACGATCTTGAGGTTTATGTAGAAGGAAGGGGAAAAGTAACTGCCGAATGGCTTGATCAAAGAGAGACCGTCACAGATCATGAGACCTTTTATGATGTGCCGGAAGGTGCGGAAGTTACCTTAATACCTGAAGCAGACGAGGGCTGGGAATTCGTCGAATGGCAGGGTACTGATGAAACAGGTGATGAGATAACCATCACAATGGACGATGATAAAGAGATAACAGCCTACTTCGAAGAAGAAGTCCTAGACTTTTACGAACTGACAGTAAACATCGAAGGACAAGGTGAAGTAGAGATAGATCCTGACGAAGATGAATACGAAGAAGGAACTGAAGTCACACTGACCGCAGAGGCAGATGAGGGCTGGGAATTCGTCTTTTGGACTGGAGATGAAACTGGGACCCAAGATACCCTGACATTTGATATGGACGGACATAAGACTATAACCGCTAATTTCGTAGAAGTTCATGAAGGTCACATCATCGTAGAAGGAGAAGGTTCAGTAATAGTTGAAGTTTATGATGATGAGGAAGAAGTATGGGTTGAACATGAGGAATCACCAATTGAAGATGAGCTTATCGATTATACCTATCATGGAACTCAGATCAGACTCACAGCTGATCCTGCTGAAAATTGGGAATTTGATGAATGGCAGGGAACAGATGAAACAGGAGAATCGATCATCATAACGATGGACGAAGACAAAGAGATAACAGCGGTCTTCCAAGAAGATGTAGTTGTAAAAACATACGAACTTACGTTAGCTATCGAAGGACCGGGAACGGTAAATTATGATCTCGATCGTGAGGCAATAGATATCTATGAAGACGAGTATGAAGATATATGGGTTTTAACTCTGGAAGAAGGAACAGAGGTGACTTTATACATAGACGAGGATGACGAGGAAAACTTTAAAAATTGGGACCTACCTGACTCGTTAACAGATGAACTAGACGAAAAGGACTTGGAGATAGTTTTCGAGATGGACGATGATAAAGAAATAACAGCTAACTTCGAAGAAGTAGATGTTGAGGGTATTTTAGATGATTTATTTGAGAGAGGTATGATGTGCATCGCTCTAGCTATCATAATTCCAATAATCATTATTGTCATTATAATAGTGGTGATAGTAAAACTAGTAAAAGGAGGAGACAAAGGAGGAGAACAGCCACAACAAAGACCACCTGCACAGCAACCACCTTCACAACAACAGAGTACCCCGCCACCGGAAGAAGAAATATCTGAACAGCAGACACAACCACAGGATGATGAAGAATCTGGAGAGATACCCCCACCTCCTCCAGAAGACTAAAAACCTTACTTTAAACCTTTTTCTTTTTTATTCTACATAGATCCCAGGCTTACGTGGTAAGGAATCCTTCTTTTTTGTAACTTCTCTATGAATCGAAAATTCTGCATCAAATTCCCTTTCAAAATAGTCCTTAGAGTTTGAGAGCAATTTGTATTCATCGATATCGAATTTCCAGGTAGATTTTCCACCCTTCTGTTTCAACTCTTTGAGCACTTTCTGGGTGAAGGATGATAACTGGTTCGAAGGCACATCGATTTTTTTAACTAATTCACCCATGACGCTCATGCCTTTATCTTGGTTATCTAATATGACCCCTAGAGCTTTCTCCTTCCACTCTGGAGCCACGTAAAGATGGATGTGCTCGCCATCCACATCAGCGATCTCAAGTATCTGCTTGATATCACTCTGTACTTCTTTGATGTACTCTTCTTCGGCTTCAGATTTATTCGAGATAGCGTCTTCTGGTATTTCAAGAAGTTCGGTATTTACGATCCTTCTTAGGTTCCAAAGCTCACCAAGCTCTTCAGCTATATGAGGTGTGAACGGTACCATGAGTTTAAGCCATTCAACGGCTATACTGTCAAGTAGTTCTCCGTTACTACCTCCTCGTTTGAAGTACCAGTCGATCTCGGTAGGTATGTCGTAGTAAACAACACTGGCTCCTTTTCTGAGTTCGTATTCGTCCATGTGCTCCTTGACCTTTTCAAATAAACTGTAGAATCTGGAAAGCAGGTAATCGTCCACGGGACTGGATCCTCCTTCTGTTTCTTCCATCTGATGTACTTTCTTCCATACGGAGTTGAGCCTTTTCCTATAGTTGAAGACCTCTTCCTCACTCCATTCCTTATCGACGAAGGGACTCGCGGAATGAGCATAGAACAGTCTCAAAGTATCCACACCGTATTTTTCGGCGGCATCTTGTATGGGTTCAGCCCCACCCTTTGATTTAGATATCTTACCTCCTTTACCCACCAACCACCAGTTGACAAATATGCCTCGGGGCCAATCTCCCTCATCTAAGATACCAACATGATTCATCAGGAAAACCGGGAAATGTACGGTCATATGTTCCTTACCTCCGAGGTTGAGGTCAAGAGGGTACCAGTACTCAAAATCCGAGCGAATATCTTCTAGAGTTTCAACTTCTAATCCCGTTTTCTCTGAAACTTCTTCGACCTCTCCCTTACCCAGGTAAACGTGATCGAAGAACTCTTCCGTCATCTGTTCGGCTTTTAGTTTTCCTTCGTTGTAATGTTTAGCAACTACGTAGTAAGCCGGGTACAGTGTAGAATCAGCTATGGCCTCTATGACCCATCTATCATCGAAGGGGAACTCGGTCCCCATCCAGTTGCCCATCCTTGCACAGGATCTGTCCTGGAACCACTCGATCGTATCTGGTAAGTTGTCTGCGTAACTCTGTGGTTTGATTTTCATGCTCT
>PUNG01000068.1 GCA_003551675.1 Thermoplasmata archaeon | reverse complement strand
TTTCTTTCAGCAGCTTTTCGATGTCAACTTTTCTTCCTATCTCTATCTTACCAGTGATCTCATCCCATGGATCACCTTCCTCCTTTTGCTTCCAAACGACTTTGAATTTTTTACTCAACTCGGAGATCTCTTTAGGTACGGATTCAGACATCTTAAACGCCTCATTTATAACCCCAATATCTAAAACGTCTCGATATTGGGACAAATGTCCATGATATGGGACAAAACATATATCCTAATAGGATTATCTACTGCTAATGTCTTCAGATATCACAAACAACAAATCCCTTCGGATCCTAAGGTATTTATTTCAACATCATGACTCTCAACCCCACCTAAGAGGCATCGCTAGAGATATCGACGTGAGTAGAAGTACTGCTAGCAGGATACTCTCAAAATTATCCAAGGATGATATCGTTTTGAGAGATGAACGAGGAAATCTGACACAATTCATGCTCAATTTAGATAACTTTCTAGTTATTCACCTTTGTGCATTGGCCTTGGCATTGGAACTTAACGACATCAAAGAAAACTCCCCATCATTACACAGACAGTTGGAGTCGTTTTCTGATTCGTGCGTAAGAAGATTAGAGAACGATATTCGTTCGATAATACTTTTTGGAAGCGCAGCTCGAGAAGAACATAAAGAGAAAAGTGATGTAGATGTACTAGTTTTGATGAACGATCTGAAACACACTAAAAAGATCGAAAAAGTAAGTTCAAGCGTTAACGCTTCTTACACTACTGATGTATCTCCTACAATGATAATGCCGAAAACATTTCTTGCAGAGCTTGAAGACGGAAATTTACTCTATCGTAATATACTTAAGGATGGATTGCCAGTATATGGTTCTGAATCATATATTAGAACAGCATTTGAGTTCATGAGAGGGATAAGATGAGTAGGGAATTTATCAAGAGATGTTTAGAAGAATACGATGGCGGATTAAAAGAAGTAACTCCTGACGATACTCGGGCTGAAAAATATTTGTTGAGAGCGAGACATCATCTTAGACTAACAGACAAATTGATAAAAGATTCGGATGAATTCCTTCGAGATAATGATATTGATCCTCTTTCACTTTCAGAGAGAAGTACTTTGGATGAACATATCGATGATGATACCGAAGAGTTGTTCTACGACTGGGCGATCATAGGTGCGTATTATGGGATATATCATGCCATCCTTTCTCTGCTTGTCTCCATAGGTTATACCAGCAAAAATCATTCCTGTGCGATCGCAGCACTCGAATATTTTTTCTATAAGCAGAAAAAAGTACTTGCAGATAGAAAAGTCTTAGTCATAAAGAAGATAAGAGCAGTGGAGAAACGGATGATCGATGATGCCTGGACGATGAAGGATAGGAGGGAAAAAACGGCTTACGGTGTAGCTTTGTCCACGGAACGCCATCAAGCTGAAGAGAGTCTAAAGGAAGCTCAATGGTTTATGGAAAAAGTGTTAACCATACTTGAACAAGTCAAAAAGGTCCCGCCAAAAAAGAGGGTAGAAGATTATCAAGTTTAGAGGAGACAGTTGATCGGAAAGCTGGAAGATACGCCAAAGAAAAAGGAGTAGACGTTTTCAAGCTTCCAGGTTTATAGTCCATCTTTCTCCTTCGGTCACGGTGGTTCCATGATGCTCTTGGATGTTGCCCAGGTAAGTCGGTGGAAACATGGTGTCGTTCACGTGTATTTTGCCGATCTCTCTATTTTATCATGCCTAATAATCATCCGTTTTTCGTCCGTTTTGTCCGCAGGATGTTGAGAATATTGTAACTGTTGTTGAATGGTCACTATACTCTATCCTAGGGAGGTCAGGGCCTACAGGATTATCTTCGTGTTCTTTGATTATTTTGTCCCGTCCTTCTCCAAGTTCTTCGATGTATTCAACTTTGGCTAGGACTGCTACAATATTTGGATTTCAATTGGCTTGTAGGGGCCGTTGAAGGTGGAGTCGTGTCATCAGCGTTCTGCTCATTAGCGATATTTTCGTTTCATTTTCGTTTCATTTTCGTTTCATTTTCGTTTCATTCATTTCAATTCATAAACGATATTTCTGCTTTTACCTTTTCTTTTAACAATCCCCTGTTCCTCTAAAGACTTTAAGTCCCTATAAGCGGTGGCAGAAGATACATCTAGTAACTCAACACACTCACTTCTAGAAATTTTACCCTCTTTTTTAATATGTTCAATTATTTTTTTCTCTCTGTCCGATAACTCTTTTATGATCTCGTCAGAGATTTCATACTTTCTAAAAGTCACGACCAAGCTACCGCTAGTTTCTTCAAATAAAGGTTCGGGTAAACCATGCTCTAAACATTTTTCTATAATTCTATTCTTCCCTGTACCCCATATCTGTAAACTATGAGTTTTCAGTTCCTAAGTTTCTTTTCAGAATCCGTTCCGGCATATTCCGGTACAAGACATACCTGGTATTTTTACCTTCACCAACTTTCTTTATCACACCTTTTTCTACCATCTGTGACATATCGCATTTACGATAGCTTCTCTTACTGCATCTGGAGGATATTCCCATTTTTCTTGCCTTCTTACTTCACCCTTTTTTCATGTTTACCGCTTTCGTTCCTTTGAACTTTCCACATCTTACTTCCTTTATTTGACGATAGTACGCTATTCGTGCAATTTCCGTGCAATTTCCGTGCAATTCGTGCAATTAGCGTAATACATACTTTGTACTTTTACCCTTTCCTTCTTTCCTTAATATACCCATCTCTACAAGCTCAGACAAATCGTAAGCTGCAGTTCTTTTTGATACTTCGAAAATATCCCGATACTTCTTATTTTTAATATTGCCTTCTTTTTTGACATACTTTACAGCCTCTATCTGCCTATCGTTTAAACCCTTCTCTCTCAAGGATTCCTCAGTTATTTTTTTTCTGAAGATAATTACTATCGCTGTCCCTGTATCTTTGAATTCCGGTTCTGGGAGGCCGTGGTCGAGTGTATCTTCGATCATATCTATTGTTCCTCGGCCCCATTTCTCGATGTATCTAATCAGGAAGAACATTTTCGCCAGTAGAGGGTTAAATGGATCTGACTCGTGTTCTTCTTTCAAGTTTTCAACTGTCCATCCTTCTGGTAGTCTTCCAGGATTCCATACCTCAATCCTATCGTCAAATATCCTTATCTGGACATTAGAAGCTGATTGGTAGTCTCTATGGACAACTGCATTGGTGATTGCTTCTCTGATCGCATCCAAGGGGTATTCCCACTTTTCTTGTCTCTCTACTTTTCCTGGCTCGATCCAGGCTGCTTTTCTGATATTTTTCATCACGAATTTTTCTGCATCATCTACCTGTTTGTGAGCCGGGCCTGAGAATTCATCCATGTCGATGAATTCTTTTGTTGTGGTTCCTTTGAACCTGCCGCATTTGGTTTCGCTTTGTAGAAAGAATCTTTGAGGTCTTTTAGCGAACATCAAGACACAGGCGTTGGTTAAGCCATCGTTCTTTAGTAGGTCTAGTTTTTTGAGTACCTCATCTACGGAGTCGTACTCTGCTTCAAAGTTCCTCTCTTTCTTAGCTTTCTTCAGAAACCATTCTACTTTCTCTTCATCGATATCGTCTAACGTGGCTCTTTTGCAGATCTGTTCGTCCCAGTAAACTTTTTCTCCAGAATTCTTGGCTAGATTCCTGATCTCGGAGGAATTTAGTTTATGTGTGCTCTTGCCGACCCTCTTGTAGGCCCTATTTCGGTAAAAGACAGGTTTTTCTGAACTCTCTTCTACTTTGATCATCACGATCTCTTTTTCATCGAGCTTTACCGTGCTTATCGAAGGATATACCTTCGGATCCGTGTGCTGTTTTATGCGGTTCGCTAGTTTTTCTAGAGTGTCTTTTCCCAGGTCTACGCCCTTGATTGTTCCTGAGTCATTTACTCCAATGACGATCGTACCACCGTTGGCATTAGAGAAACTGGAGATCGTTTTACCGATAGGTTCGGTTAGACTCAAAGACTCTTTGAATTCCTGCTCGGCAGATTCTCCTTCTTGGATCAGCTCTTTCAACTGTTCTTGGTCCATGTTCTCTATACCTGATTGTCTTTTCCCATTAATCAATTTCGCTCTACCTTTCAGGTCTTTGACTTATAATTCGATGATGTGCTTACTTTCTTGATCGTCTAATATGTGTTAGGACACAAAAGTCTTTGCCCTATCGTCGAAAACTATTAATACAATTATTACAATTGTTTCAATTATGGCGACCACTATCACCGTCGATAAGAAAACAAAGGAGCGTCTTGAGGACTATAAACTGGGAAACTGGACCTATGACGAGGTTTTGCAGATGTTGATGGATAAAGTTTCTCTAGAGGATATAACGGCTGAACATCTCAAAGAACATTACAGAAGATTAGAGGATTTCAAAGGGGTCTCGAAAGAGGAATTCAAGAAGAAGTTACAGAAGCGCCTCAATCAAAAAAGTTGATACGATGACATCGGGGAATTATAGTGGAACTCGTAACTTTTTGAACTAAGTTACGAGCTCCCCTGCATCTTACAGGAAAGCATAAGGGCTTTCCTTCGACATCGGGAATTTGATTCCCGAAATGAGTCAAAGACCCTCAAATAGTACAAAAAGTCGGGTCTTTTACTATACACTGTGCTCATAGATGAACGACTAGAAAGAGATCTCGATAATCTACCGGATAAGATACTTAAACGCCTTCTTGCAGTAATAGACGAATTCAAAAAAGATCCATCTCGTCCAAGACCAAAATTCGATATATAGTCTTAGACATAACTAATTTGTTATTTTTGAGTAGAACTTTTTAATCCATCCTTTAGCGAAGGTGTTCTTTTTGCTAAACCGATTGAAGAGTTTCTGGATTGTTTTCTGAAACTCT
>PUNG01000007.1 GCA_003551675.1 Thermoplasmata archaeon | reverse complement strand
TACGAGCATGGAACTGAAGTGAACTTGACAGCTACAGCGGTCGATGGTTGGTATTTCGTCGAGTGGACAGGAGATTATACTGGAACAGAAGAAGAGATCACCATATTGATGGACGACAACAAGGAGCTAACGGCTCACTTTTCGATACATGAATATACATTGACTGTGAACGTTGAAGGAGAAGGAGAAGTAGATCTCGATCCGGAGTTATCGCAGTACGAGCATGGAACTGAAGTGAACTTGACAGCGGTACCTGACGAGGGTTGGTACTTCGTCGAGTGGACAGGAGACTATACAGGTACAGAAGAAGAGGTCACTCTAGTGATGGATGAGAACAAGGAGCTAACGGCTCACTTTGCAATACATGAATATACATTAAATGTGAGCGTCGAAGGAGAAGGAGAAGTAGATCTCGATCCGGAGTTACCTCAGTACGAGCATGGAACTGAAGTGAACTTGACAGCGGTACCTGACGAGGGTTGGTACTTCGTCGAGTGGACAGGAGATTATACTGGAACGGAAGAAGAGATCACCATAGTGATGGACGGAAACAAGTCCATCACGGCATGGTTTGAAGAGGAAATGGAGTATTACGAGCTCACGGTTAACATAGAAGGAGATGGAGAAGTTGTTGTGGAGCCGGAGCAAGAAGAGTACGAAGATGGAACCGAAGTGACTTTAACAGCGGAACCGTCCGAAGGCTGGTATTTTGTAGAATGGACAGGAGACCACGAAGATGTAAGTCGTGAGATCACAGTGATCATGGATGATGATAAAACACTGACAGCCAATTTCGACGAGGTAGAAGAAGATGAATACGTATTGACCATAGATACTGACGGAGGAGGAACTACTAACCCAGAGCCGGGCGACCATCTCTACGAAGAAGGAGAAGAGGTCTCGGTAGAAGCGATCCCACATGAAGATAGCTATTTTGTAGGATGGACAGGAGATCATGAAGGAACGGAAGAAAAGATCACCGTTGTTATGGACGCAGACAAGGAGCTAACGGCACATTTCATACAAAAATTCGAGCTGATTGTAGAAGTAGAAGGAGAAGGCACGGTAGAAGTCGATCCTTACCAGGATCAATACGAAGAAGGCACTGAAGTGGGTTTGAAAGCTCTTCCTGAAGAGGGTTGGATATTCGTTGAATGGACAGGCGATGCGGAAGGAACGGAGGAAGAGATAACCATCACGATGGATGAGGACAAAGCGGTGACGGCATGGTTTGAAACGGTTGAGTACTACGAGATTACTGTTAACGTAGACGGAGAAGGCACTGTTGATGTTTACCCTGAACAAGATGAATACGAAGAGGGTACTGAAGTTACTCTAACAGCGGTACCTGCGGAAGGATGGTACTTTGTAGGATGGACCGGAGACTACGAAGGAACTCAAAGAGAGATAACTATAGATATGGATGATGACAAAGATATAACAGCTCATTTTGTAGAGGTTGGAGATGATGAGCATATATTGACGATAAATGTGGCAGGTGAAGGCACCACGGAACCGGAACCTGGCGATCATATATATGGTGTAGGAGAAGAAGTGAAGATAGAAGCGGTACCTGCAGAAGGTTGGTACTTCGTAGAATGGACGGGAGATTATGAGGGAACTGACCAAAATATAACCATTCTTATGGATAAGAACAAGACGATAACAGCTCACTTTGAAGAAGATTTAGAGATGTACGAACTCACGGTGAACGTTGAAGGAGAAGGCACGGTAGAAGTCGATCCAGAACAGGAAAATTATGAGAATGGAACCGAGGTAAACATGACGGCCGTACCGGACGAAGGTTGGCACTTTGTGGAGTGGATAGGAGACTACGAAGGAACTGAAGAAACGATCACCGTTGTTATGGATGCCGACATGGAGGTAACGGCACGCTTCGAAGAGGTCATACTGCCACCAAAATTTGAATTATCGAACCTAAGAGTAGAACCCGAAGAACCACAGTTTGGAGATGAACTTATTTTGATGATCGACGTTACCAATGTAGGCGGTGAATCAGGTGATTATATTGTTGAATTTTATTTGGAAGAGAACTTGATAGGATCTGTCACTTTAGAAGTTGGTGTTGGTGAAACCGAGACCGCCTCTCTCACGCATATCATAGATGAAATAGGAGATTATGAAATAAGAGTTGAAGGAGAAACAAGGATGATTACGGTTTCTGAGGACGTGATAGAAGAGAGATACACAGTCACAGTCGATGTAACTGGAGAGGGTGTAGTCGAGATCGTTCCTGACCAGGTAGATTATGAAGAAGGCGCAGAGGTGGAACTTACGGCTGTAGCAGAAGAAGGCTGGCTTTTCGCTGAATGGACCGGCGATGCTGAAGGTACGGAAAAAAAGATAACTGTTGTTATGGATGAAGAAAAGGTGATAACAGCGCGCTTTGAAAGGGATGATGAGGAAGATGATGACGAATACGGAAGAGGCATTTTCTTGATTTTAGGATTAGTAGTCCTGGCCATAGCGTTACTGCTGTTTTTCATGATGAAGATAAAATCGACCTCATCATTCGATGAGGAAGACGCAGGTACAATCGATGAGGAAGACGCAGATACATCAGAAGAAAATGAAAATGAGATTGTGGATAGCTAAGAACTCAACGATGCAAAAATCCCTAACTCACTGAAGTCATGCGTTCAGATATCCCGAGAATCAATTACATTTTGAGTAAGGACAGAGACGATAAAAGTGTGATACACCTTCTATATGAGGTCATCCTGTCGAGCGGTTTTTCTCTCTGATCTATCAATAAAATGGAGACGCAAAGATATGAAAATTGATAGGATGGACCGAACTAGTGGAAACAAAGAAAAATTATAGTGACGAGAAATAACTTGCGTTTTATAGTCAATGACCCGATTTTTTGTAGTCACGAGGAATTAGGTCAATCCCTCTTGGTCACAAAAGTGAATTTTGTTCCCTTGGAGGAGCTTTGACTCATTCGGGAATCAAATTCCCGAAGGTGTAACAATTTTGAAAAAAATTATTAGTAAATTAGAAAATCTCTAATTTTCTGAGACTAGAAGGAATTGAAAAGCAATTCCTGTAGATATTTCAGGAACACGTTTATGACATCTTAGAAAAGTGACCTTTCCTAAAAGATACATGGCGTAACTTAGTTCAAAAAGTTACGAGTTCCATTTTAAGTCCATGAGAAGCGGTTCCATTAGAAAGTGATATAAAGGAGTACAACCATGTTATATGTTAGGAGGATGAGAGGATATGAGTGAGAGTAGATATAGACTAAAAGGTATAGACAAATTCCAAGAGATCGAAAATCTTTTGGGTGAAAAGGGAGTAGATATAGTGAGAACTAAGCCTCGTGCCCAATATTTAGGGGACGATAGCTACAAAGTTACCGATGAAACACTATGTATGCTGGTAGGAGAGAATAACATCTTGATCATACATGACGGGCTGGTCGAAGTAGTTGACGACCTTTCACCAGAAGAGATCGTATCCAAGATACAAAGATACGCTAACGAGAAAAAAGAAAACATAGCAAGATAGAGATAAGATAATTTAGTGGACCGTTGTGCATCCATCAGCGCACATCTATATCACCTCAGTTTGGACTCTATCTTTTGTTTACCCCTACACCTAAGTGAGCATTGTAGGTAGTACCATGGATATCCTCTGATGTCAAAAACAATGATGCCATATGATAGCAGCCCAGCCTTAGAGATATCGCTCAACTTTCTGGTCAGAGGACTTTTGTATTTTTAATTAAAAAGTAAAGTAAAGGAAAGGTTTTTCACAGCGAGCATCACTCGAGATATTGTTCAACTTTTTGAGACAATTGGTCCTTCTGCATGGCACCGACCAATCTTTCTACCGGTTCGCCGTCTTTGAAAAGTACCAAAGTCGGTATGCTAGATACCTGAAACTGGTTCGGTACTGTGCCGTTTTTATCGACGTTCATCTTTCCCACGACCAGATCACCTTTATACTCACTAGCTAGTTCTTCTAACACCGGCTCCATCATCTTACAGGGGCCGCACCAGTCGGCCCAAAAGTCCACCAGTACTACGGGATATCTTTCCAAGGTGTCCTGAAAATCGCCGTCGCTCACATTTATGGGTTCTTCGGGGTATTTTCCTTCGCTCATTATATCTTCCACCATCTTTTTCTTTATGTTTTTTAATTCTTCTTGACCGTCATCCATATTCATCATCTCCACCTTGATCGAGGAGATCTTGATTCCTGGAAAGTTCTTTGAATAGGATATCTTTAACGATATCGCAAGCATCCATTATCTCGGGATAAATCAGTTCGTAGCTCATATTGGAGCCGTCTCGTTCTGCTCTCACGAGCCCGGTTTTTTTCAACTCACCTAGATGCTGTGAAACCGTAGGTTGGTTCATACCTAGATGATTCACGATATCACCCACTGTTTTCTTTCCGTCTTTCAACTGCCCCAAGATCTTCAATCTAGTTGGATGTGATAGCATCTTACATATCTCCGCATGCATATCATAGATGCGGTCGGAGGACGTTTTTTCATCCATAATGATATGGCGATATTCTAATATGATTAATAAACCTTTCGGGTGACAAAGTTAAAAAACCACGTCATATTTTTTATATCATGAAAGACGAGAGTTTTCAGGAAAGGCGGGAAAGACTGAACCAACTAGTGTTTGAGAAAGGCAACCTTGAGATGAAGCGTTTTTTCAATCTAGATCATCGTGTTTATGAAGAAGGCGCCCTATCCAAGAAAACTAAGGAATTGTTGGGATTGGCCGCTTCTCTGGTTATGAGATGTGACGGTTGCATCGAATATCATCTGAGACGATGTTACGAAGAAGAGGTATCGGATGAAGAGATGATGGAAACCCTTTCCATAGGTTTGGTGGTCGGCGGTTCCATAACGATACCCCACTTGAGAGAAGCCTTGGAAAAATGGTACGAAATGAAGGAGGATGGATGAGATGGATAAGGAAAAATTGATGGAGAAAGTGAAGGATATACTTGAAAAAAAGAGCGGTAAAGACGAGAAGATGAAAGAGATATGCAGTCTTCTTCATAACACCATGGATGATTACGATTGGGTAGGTTTTTATCTGATAGTAGAAGGAGAACTCGTTCTAGGCCCTTATGTGGGAGAGCCCACGGAGCACACCTCCATAGATATAGGCGAAGGCGTGTGCGGACAGGCGGCGGAATCTGAAGAAACTTTCGTGGTAGACGACGTATCCAAAGAGGATAATTACCTCTCTTGCAGCGTTAAAACCAAGTCTGAGATAGTGGTCCCCATATTCAAAGAAGAAAGAGTCGTGGGCGAGATAGATATCGATTCCCACCAGTTAGAAGCTTTTTCCGAGGAAGACGAAAGATTTCTGGAAAAGATCGCGAAAGAAGTGAGCAGTATCCTTTGAAGTAAACATGACATCCGATAAAGTAGATCAAATAAAAGAAACCTACGAAGAGATCACACCCATCATAGAGTCTAGGATCGAAGACTTCAACGAAATATGGGAAGAAGGTGACGAAAGGATATTTTATGAGATGGTATTCTGTCTTTTCACACCCCAGTCCAAGGCAAAGGTTTGTTGGGACACCGTCAAAGAATTGAAGGAGAACCATCTTCTCTTAGAAGGATGCAAAGAAAAGATATCCGAAAAAATAAACAGGGTCAGGTTTAGAAACAACAAAGCGTCTTACCTGGTGGAAGCTAGAGAGCAGTTCGTCGAGGATGATATCTCTTTAAAAGAAAAAATATCACGATTCGAGGATCAAAAGGAGGCTAGAGAGTGGATCGTAGATAATGTCAAGGGTCTTGGATATAAGGAAGCTAGTCACTTCCTGAGAAATATCGGGAAGGGTGATGATCTAGCCATCTTAGACAGGCATATACTCAAGAACCTAGTAGAATTGGAGGTCATAGAAGAGCCTAAAACCCTGACCAAAAATAAGTACTTAGATATAGAAAAAAAGATGGAAGAGTTTTCTGAGGAAGTGGGCATACCTCTCGGCCACCTAGATCTTGTCCTCTGGTATCTAGAAACGGGCTGTGTTTTCAAGTAACCTAACGGATGCTCTCTACGAAATCCTCCGCTTCTTTTCTCTCCGGCACCTCCGGAATTTCTTTTGGATAACCTAAAGGTGTTACCGTAGCCACATAATGGTCCTGCGGTATCCCTAACTTATCCTTCACATCCTCTCTATCCATGGCCGCTATCCAACAAGTACCTAAACCGTGCAACCAAGCTGCAAGCATCAGATGGTAGGCGGCTATATCTCCGTCCTGTTTAGGTCTGCCCGTTTTTTTGTGATCAACACATATCGCCACAGCCATAGGCGCTTCTCCGATGGGTGCACTGTTCCTACCCCTTCTCTCGGCCATGAATCGTATCATTTCTTCATCTTCTATAGGTACGAAATAATAGGACTGCGAGTTTTTAGAAGTGGGTGCGTATCTACAGTTCTCAAAGATATCCTCCAAAATATTTTTAGGTATTTTCTTGTGCCTGTAACTCCTTACACTCCTCCTTTTTTTCAACAATTCTTCACCGTCCATGTACGGCTTCAGCTGATGTAAAAAAGTCTGGAATTCGAGAGTTCTTCCCTCTGGATCTTCTGCAAAGAACTGGTATATATCGAATCTCTCGTTCTCGGATGGTTCGTCTCTAGCACTGGACTTGAATTTCTCGTACATCTCATCGACTTTTTCTTTTCTAGAGTAAAAGAAAGTTATCGTGCCTCCCTCGTCCTTGGTTTCGCTTTCGCAGAAACCCAGGATCATGTTACCGTGCTTCAGTATCTTGCAGTACTCTTGATCCAGCCACAGGTCCATATCGAGCTCTTCCATGTAGAATTCCGTTATACCTTCTAGATCTTCGGTCCTGAAGAAATTTATCCCTGACATGATCAAAGAAGATGCCCGGGATTGAAATATTTTTTGCTTGTAACTAGTGATTCAACGATGCTAGTATGATGGATCTACTTCGCTTTTACACCTGGCTTATATATCACGGCAAGCACTGCGGCGACAACGCACATGAGTGCTGCGGGTATGAAAGCCCACATGAAAGACATCCCTGCATCCTGTACTGCACCTGCCAAGATGGGACCCACTATACCGCCTAGTCCGTAGGAGGTGAACACGTAGCCGTAGTTCTGTCCCATGTTGATGGAGCCGAAGGAATCGGCGGTAGCTGCAGGGAATAGTGAGAAACACCCACCATAGTTAAAGCCTATGAAAACCGCCACCGCAAAGAAAACGATGGGGTTAAAGGCGGAGTAGAACAATAAGATCATCATCAGCGCCTGGAGTCCAAAATTGATCAATAGGGACTTCTTTGTTCCAATCTTATCGGAGAAGTGCCCCCATCCGATCCTTCCTAGACCGTTGAAGATGGGTAAGCAGACCGCTGCGCCGATCACGGCGTAGTCCTCTGCCTGTGATGCGCTGTATCCCCATCCCTGGAAACCTTCAGTAGCATGGTTGGCGAAGTTCTGTATATTTCCTATGACCATGAGCCCGGCAAGTGCACCGACCATGAACATGGTCCACAGAATATAGAACTGCTTGGTTTTCAGCATGCGCTTCGGTCCCATGTCCTTAAGTATGCCCGTTTCCTCGGAATCGTCCTCAGGTTCTTCGTAACCCTCGGGTAACCATCCTGTAGGAGGGTCGATCATGACCAATGAGCCGAGTACAACAAGAACCATGAACGCTATACCATATATCTGGAAAACGGAATCAACACCAGTGATCTCTATCAATCCGCTAAAACCCGTCCAGGACTCTATTATACTGGGAGGGTTAGCCAGCAGTATCCATATGAATGCACCGAATCCAAATCCGGCCACAGCTAGTCCGGATATCAATCCCTTTTTGTCCGGGAACCACTTCACTCCAACTGATATGGGTATAACGTAAGACAATCCTATGCCTACACCGCCCACTATACCTATGCCTAGTAGCTTGAGCGGGAAATTAGTACCTGCGAACCCCCCCATCAGATATCCTACTCCTAGTAAAACACCACCTAGTAAAGAAATATTTCTTGGGCTGTACTTTTTCTGTAATCTTCCACCTATTATCGTGAATATGGCAAAGGCCGCTAGACCTGCGCTGAAGATCGCCTGTGTTTCCGTGCTGGAAAAGCCGATACCTTCTAAAGGTCCTGTGAAGGCCGACCACGCGTATATGGCTCCAAGAGCCAACTGGATCATCATCGCTCCTACAACGACCAACCACCGGTTCATTATCTTTTCTTCAGCCATGTGTGTTCCTCTCTTTGATCTTAATCGCTCCTCCGAGAAAACAGCTCGATGAGCGGTCTATAGATTTGGTACATAAAAGCCATATAAAAAATTTAGCCTCAACACCTTTTCAACAAAGAGGTATCTCTCCGATATAGTATATTTTATCTTCAGTATACTTCAATGAGATGGGATGTACGGATAACCCTTCTTCTACACCCCTTTCAAAGACGGCTGTGAAATCAGGGTCAGTCTTTTTGTTTGGAGAAAAACATTTTGCGTCAGGTCTAAATACCAGTACTATCAGAGCTGCATCGGTCTTTTTATCTTTTACTTGGATCAGCTCTTCTACGTGTCTTTTGCCCCTTTTAGTTGGCGCGTCGGGAAAAAGAGCCGTACCATCTTCAGCCAAAGTGCACCCTTTCACCTCGAGCCAGATATCTCTATCGTCTTTTTTCAACAGAAAATCTATCCTGCTCTTACCTAACTTTTTCTCTGCCTGGTATCCCTCTATCCGTTCGAAAGGACTCAATCTATGTTTCTCTAGGATCCTTTCTGTGATTGCTCTGTGGTACCCTGAGTTCACGAATACCCAATGTTCATCAACTCTGCCCGCCAACAGGCTCCAATCAGTTTTTCTATCTTGGTTTTCCGCTCTTTTGAGCAGTACTTCGTTGCCAGGGTACAAGATTTCGTTCAAACGTCCCGGGTCTCTAACGTGAACCTCCACGGTCTCGTTTCCTATCTTCACGCTCCCAAGAAAACGATTTTTCCTTTCTTTAAATATGCCACGTTCATCACTGGGTACTTTCAACAATGCTTCTTTCATCGTATCTTTTCCAGGATTATCGCAGGGCAAAGATCTCTAACACCTTTTATCTTCCCTACCTTCTCCTCCATTATCTTCGAAAGATGCTGGTTATCTTCTGCCCATATCTCCGACATGATCATGTGATCTCCGGTGGATTTAGCCACCCATCTGACTTCTTCTATTTCCCTCAACTCTTCTACGGCGTTCAAAAAGTGTTCCGGTTCAACATCTAATCCTAAAAAAGTTACCATATCGAACCCCAAGTTCGAAGGATTCAGATCCATGGTGAACTTGTTTATCACGCCCTTCTCTTTCATCAGATTGACCCTTTTTCTAACGGTCGCTTCACTGATATCTAATTCATCAGAAATTTTTGTATAGGGTATACGAGAATCTTCACAAAGGATTTCGAGTATTTGTTTATCTCTTTCGTCAATATTTTTCATATTAACACCAATAACAAATACACTTTATTTAATATTTTTGCCAATAAGACCAACTAAAAAAACGAAAAACGAACAAAAAATACATATACTCGTACTTATTATGCCGTTATAAAGCAAAACGAGATGATCGTCATGTCCGAGATAGAAATAAAAGAAATAGCCGAAAACTTTAATGTAGGTCAGTCTATATCGGCTAACGAGGCCGGAGAGTCGATCATATCGCCCCAGGAGGATAGATAATATGACAAAAAAAGATATTGAAGATTGGAGTTTCGAAGAGATGTTGAAGGGTGCTGTAAAGGCAGAGATCAACAGCCAGGAAGTTTATGAACATCTTGCAGGCAGAGCGAAGAGCTTTGTGATAAAAGATCGTTTTGAGTTCTTAGCCGGTGAAGAGGAGAAACATGAAAAATTTTTGAGAGACCTATACAAGTCAGTGAAAAAGGAAGAGGATATGGAGATCCAAGAAAAAACACCCGTACCGCTTCCTTTCATAAGGTTCAGCGACGATATGGATGAATCAGAGATAATCGATCAGGCCATGGAAGCGGAACTAGCGGCTAAAGATTTCTATCACAAAATGGCCGATAAAGCAAAAGATATCGGACTCAAAAAGAATCCAAAGAAATTGCTCACCTACTTGGCAGGGATGGAACAGAATCACTACCATATATTGAAGGAAGAATTCGAGAGGATCAACGAGTTCGAGGAATTCGATGAGTATCATCCTGGCATGCACCTAGGACCTTGAAGGGGTTGATAGGATGGCAAGATGGAGATGTATCGTTTGTGGATACATTTACGATGAGGAAAAGGGAGATGAAACCAACGATATAGAGGCTGGAACTAGATTTGAAGATCTCCCTGATGATTGGCTCTGCCCTGTCTGCGGAGCACCAAAAGAAAAGTTCGAAAAGATCGAGGATTGATTAAAATGAGTAAAGAAAATAACGTTATAGATGTAGGTGAGGATGCACCAGATTTTACACTAAATGACCAAGATAGCCAGGAGTTCACACTCAGTGATTACAGAGAAAGGACCAAGGTTCTTCTATCTTTCCATCCATTGGCGGGAACCAGCGTTTGTGCAAAACAGATGGTGTCTCTTGAAAACAATATGCAGAAATTCCAGGAGTTGAACGTGATGATAGTGGGTATCAGCGTAGACCCAGTTCCTGCAAAAAAGATGTGGGCTGAAAAACTGGATCTGAAGGAACTGAGGATATTATCTGACTTCTGGCCCCATGGTGAAGTTGCTAAAAAATACGGTATCTTCATCGAGGAAAAGGGATTTTCAAAGAGAGCTAACGTCCTGGTGGACGAAGACCAGAATATCATGTTTTCAAAGGTCTACCCGATAGAAAAGGTGCCCGACTTCAGAGAAGTTATCCGCTTGATAGAAGAAGAGATGTAGTTCGGAGGAAAATATAGATGGATCTCAAAGCACTACACAAGATATCGTATGGGATGTACATCGTCACTTCCAAAATAGGTGACGAATACAACGGTCAGATGACCAATTCTGTTTTTCAGGTCACCTCTGACCCTCCCGTGCTTGCGATCTCTATACACAACGATAACTACACAAGAAGGTGTATCGACGATTGCAGCTATCTTGTGGTATCGGTGTTATCCAAGGATGCACCACTCTCTTTGATAGGTAGGTTCGGTTTTCGATCAGGACGAGACATGGACAAGATGGATGGTATAGAATATCGAACTGAGGAGACGGGTGTACCTATAGTGCTTGATCATACTCTAGCGTATATCGAAGCAAAGGTCGAGGACAAGATCGACGTGGGGACACACGTTATGTATCTGGCCGAGGTCGTTAATGCGGATATAGAAAAAGAAGGAGAGGTGATGACCTACGAATATTATCATAAAGTTAAGCGCGGCACCCTCTCCAAGAAAGCTTCACATTATATAGATGAGGAAAAAGATTACGAAGGTGCGAGCAGATAAGGAGATGATATGATGGCAAAATGGAAATGTTTGGTTTGTGGATATATATACGAGGAAGACAAAGGCGATGAAGAAAATGGAATAGAACCCGGTACGAAGTTCGAAGATTTGCCGGATAATTGGGTATGCCCTCTATGTGGGGCACCGAAGGATCAGTTCGAAAAATTGGAATGAAATATATGATGAGGTGAAAAAAATGATGGAAGACTTGTATCAAAAAGACGATTGGAAGACGGAAAAACACGTTCCCGTGATCGAAGTGGAAGATAAGGGAGACGAGATGAAAGTAAAGGCTAGCGTGGGAAGAAAGGATATCGCACATCCGAACGAAACGGAACACCATATAAGGTGGATCGAGCTGTACTTCAAACCTGAGGGTGAGAACTATCCTTACCTTTTGGGTAGGTACAACTTCTCGTCACACGGTGAATCCGTTAAAGGTCCCGACACTAGTACGGTTTATTCGGTACCGGAGATAGAGTGTGTGATCAAAACGGAAAAACCAGGTACGATCATAGCGAATTCTTACTGCAATATCCACGGTTTGTGGAGTAACGAGAAGAAGTTGAGTTTATAGGAGGATAAGATAAAATGAGAAAAAAAGATTGTGAAGAGAAAAAAGGCATGCCTTTGATCGGAGATAAGTTCCCGGAGATGACCGTACAGACCACTCACGGCGAGATAAAACTGCCGGATAAGTTCAAAGGACAGTGGTACATACTGTTCTCGCATCCGGCGGATTTCACACCGGTTTGTACTACAGAATTCTACGCATTCCAGAAAAGGTACGACCAATTTAGAGAGCTGGATACCGAGCTTATAGGTCTCAGCATAGATCAGGTGTTCAGTCATCTAAAATGGGAAGAATGGATCGAAGAGAAGATGGGAGAAAAGATAGAGTTCCCGATAATAGCGGACGGCAGAGGTAAAGTAGCGGAAAAACTGGGCCTTATACACGGCGGTGAAGGAACCACGACGGTAAGAGCTGTGTTCATGGTAGATCCCGAATCAACTATCAGAGCGATACTGTACTATCCCGCAGAATTAGGTAGGAACATGGACGAGTTCATCAGGATGATCAAAGGATTCCAGAAATCGGACAAGGAAGGCGTCGCAATTCCTGCCAATTGGCCAGAGAACGAACTGATAGAAGATAGAGTCATAATCCCTCCGGCAAACAGTGTTGAAGCCATCGATGATAGAAAGAAGAGGGAGGAAGACGGAGAGATCGAGTGTTACGACTGGTGGTTGTGCCACAGGGAATCTTAAAACCTTTTTTTAATTTATAGTAAGATGAAGAAAATAAGAGGTGTTCGAAAATGAGTGAAGAAAAAGAAGAATTAGGCGAGATGACAAAAAAGTCTTTGAACGAAGCATTCCAGGGCGAGTCCATGGCGCACATGAAGTACCTACACTTCAGTGACGTAGCGGAAGAAGAGGGTAAAGAAAACATCGCGAGGCTGTTCAGGGCGATAGCCTATGCGGAGAGAGTGCACGCAGGAAACCACTTCGAGGAATTGGGTAATTTAGGAGACACTCTAAGAAATCTTCAAGCGGGTATAGACGGAGAAAATTTTGAAGTTAGCAGTATGTATCCCGCTTACCGGGAGATTGCGGAGCTTGAAGAAGAGTACGGTGCAAAAACGTCGATAAACTACGCACTAGAAGCTGAGAAGATACACGAAAGGATGTACGAAGAAGCGAAAGAGGCGGCAGAAAAAGACGAAGATATCGAGCTAGACGATGTCTACATCTGCCCCAAGTGCGGCTATACGCATGAAGGCGAACCCCCTGAAAACTGCCCCGTATGTGGTGTATCATCGACCAAGTTCAAGAAGTTCTCCGCATGAAGGTGATGAAGATGATAGATGAGGAGATGGAAGAAGCACTGAACCAACAGATAAACGCGGAGTTCTACTCCGCTTACATCTATCTGTCCATGGCCTCTGAGTTCGCGTCCAGGAGCTTGGACGGCTTCGAAACGTGGATGCACTCCCAGTTCATAGAGGAGATCAACCACGGTATGAGGTTGTACCAATATGTTAACAGCAGAGGCGGACGGGTTGAACTAGAAGCCATAGAGAAGCCGAAGATCGAGTGGGACTCTCCGCTGGAGATGTTCAAGGAAGCCTATGAGCACGAACAGTACGTCACTGGAAGGATAAACGAACTTGCGGATCTAGCGGAAAAGAAGAACGACAGAGCGACCCTACAGATGCTGCAGTGGTTCATCGACGAACAGGTGGAAGAAGAGGAATCTTCTGAAGCGATAGTAGATAAACTGGAGATGATAGGAGACGATTACAGAGGATTGATGATGCTCGATAAGGAGTTAGGACAGCGACCCATGGAAACCGTGTTTCCTGTAAAAGGCAAAGATGATGAGTGACGGGGTCTTCTTTCAAAAACCTTTTTTTTCATTTTTTGTAAGAGTAAAATACTAAATATAATGATGTGATATCACTAAAAAGAGGGATAAAGATGAAAGATGAAGATGTTTTCACGTATTTGATAGGAGGAAAGGCAGGAGAAGGAGTCAAAAAGGCGGGAACGGCCGCTACACGTTTCTTTTTAGACCTTGGTAGAGAATCATTTCAGATGAACGATTACCAGAGCCTGATAAGAGGAGGGCATAATTTTTCCGTGGTGAGCACATCCACTAGAGAAGTCTACAGTCATCATATGGAAGTGGACCTGATAGTGAACCTGGACGAACGGAGCCGCGATCTTCACGAAGAGCATCTAGCTAAAGAAGGGATCATGTTCTACAATTCGAACGACTCGGGAGAGAGAGATCAGGGGCTGGGCCTTCCTCTAGATGAGATGGCAGAAGAGTACTCGAAGCCCGATCTGATCAAAGGTGTGGCCGGTATAGCTGTTTTAGCAGCTTGTACTGGTATGGACAAAAAAGGTCTTGAAGACATGATCAAAAAAGAATATTCTAGAGGTGTTGAAGAGAACTTGTCTTTTGCGAAAGAGGTGTACAAAAAAGTTGGAGAGAATATAGATGAAACATTTGATTTGAAAAAAGGAAAAACCCATTCTACGGTCATCACTGGGAATGAATCATTGTCTTTAGGCGCCGCCGCAGGTGGCTTGGACATATACATAGGTTATCCCATGACTCCCGCATCGTCCATACTGCACTTTTTTGCTACACATAGAGATGATCTTAATATAATGTCTATACATCCAGAAAACGAGATCGCCGTGGCCAACATGGCCGTTGGAGCTACGGTTCCAGGGGCTAGGGTTATGGTTGGTAGTAGCGGCGGGGGTCTAGCACTCATGGAAGAAGCCATCTCACTTGCAGGGATGACAGAGTCACCCATACTATTCGTCCTCGGTTCTAGACCAGGACCGTCCACGGGAGTTCCCACATATACTGAACAAGGTGATCTACACTTTGCTCTCAATCAGGGACACGGAGAATTTCCTTTGATAGTATCCTCACCAGGGTGCATCGAAGAAGCTTTTCATCTTTCAAACATGATGTTGGATCTAGTATGGAAATATCAAACCCCTGGTATATTACTAACGGAAAAGCATCTTTGTGAAAGCAGTATGAGCGTAGATATCGATATGAAAAAGTTCGAGGAAGGTGTTTTTAAAACTGAAAAGGCTGATGAGGACCAGGATGATTATAAAAGGTACGAAAAAACCGATCACGGCATATCTCCTTTAAAATATCCTCCATCAGATGATCTTATCAAATGGAACAGTTATGAACACGACGAGATGGGTTATACCACAGAGGATCCTGATATGATCTCCGAAATGCACGATAAGAGAAGAGAAAAAAATGAAACACTTATACTCGACCTGAAAAACATAAACTGTGTGAATGAATTTGGTGAGAGCACCCCTATAATCTTCACCTATGGTTCAACCACCATGAGCGTAAGAGAAGCTTTGATCTCAGGTGATATAGATGCAAAGATCGTTCAACCTTTATTTTTAAATCCCTTTCCGTTCTGGGAATTGGAGGAGTACATCCATGAGGAAGTCATAGTGGTAGAGCAGAGTTCCACCGGTCAGTTCGCATCTCTTCTGAGGGAAAAGTGTAGGGTAAAGCCAAAAGAAGTGATAAGAAGATATGATGGACGTCCATTCGAGCCCGCCCGACTCGCTGAAAAGATAGAGGAGGCGATAATATGAAGATGGATGAAGAACTTTCCGTTGAAAGCGACGTGGAAAATACTTGGTGTCCTGGGTGTGGTAATTTTGGCATACTCAACGCAGTGAAAAAGGCGGTGGAAAGATTGGAGAGCGAAGGCTTCCATAGATCTCATCTGTTGATCTCCGCGGGCATCGGCTGCCACGGTAAAATATTCGATTATTTGAATCTCAGCGGTTTATACTCACTCCATGGAAGAGAAACCGCCACCATCCAGGGGATGAAGTTTGCGAATCCGAGCCTAAAGGTGATCGCTTTCGGAGGCGACGGCAATGCCTACGGCGAAGGTTTAGCTCACTTGATCTTCGCAGCTAGAAGGAACTCGGACATCACTCTGATAGTACATAACAATGGTAATTATGCTCTCACCACGGGTCAAAAATCCCCCACCAGTATTAAAGGATTCAAGGGACCTTCTACACCCGACGGCAGCGTGGAAGAACCCATCGATCCTTTAGATGTCCTTCTCTCTTCGGGAGCAGGATTCATAAGCAGAGGTTATCCCGGTAAGATGGCACATCTGACCGAACTCATCGTCGAAGCGGTGAAGCACCAAGGCTTTTCTTTGGTAGACGTGCTTCAGCCCTGCGTTACCTTTAACGATACATATGAAAAGTACAATGAACTAGTAGAAGTGTTGGAGGAACCTGCGGAGACCCGAAAAGAAGCGGTAGAACTGCTAGAGAAAGAAGAAAGTATCCCTATAGGTATACTTTACAAAGAAAAGATGCCCGTCTTCAACGAGAAGATTTATCCTGAAAAAAATCCTATGGAAGATAGGATGGATGAAAAAGAAAGATTTGAGGCGGTAAAGAAAATATTGGAAGAAAGGAGGTGAAGATTATGGAATTGGATGATGTGATAGAAAAAAGAAGAGCCTACAGGTCTTTGGAAGAAGTGGAGATAACTGACGAGATCATCGAAGAGTTGGCAAGAACTGCTCAACTCTCGGCATCCTGTTTCAACAATCAGCCCTGGAATTTTGTTTTTGTCCATGATGATGAGATGCTAGAAAAGATGGAAGATGTCATGATGCAGGGTAACGAATGGACTCAGAACGCCTCTCTTATCATCGGCGTTTTCAGTAGAGTGGAGGATGACTGCGAAGTTCAAAAAAGAAAATACCATCTTTTCGATACTGGTCAAGCTTCCGCTTATTTACAGTTGAAAGCTACGGAGATGGGGCTGGTAGCTCACCCTATAGCGGGATTCGATGGAGCTGAGGCGAAAGAACTGCTCGATATACCGGACGAATATAACTTGATAACGTTGATAATCGTGGGAAAACACTCGGAAGAGATGGTGGATATCCTTTCCGAGGAACAGATCGAGATCGAGAAAGAGCGGCCTGAAAGAAAAGATCTCGATGAGTTCGTGTATAAGAATAAGTTTGAATAGATCCGAAAAAACATTTATCTTTCTTTATTGTAGGATGTAGAATCCTCTACTCCAGTACCAATCTGTATCGAAAAGTCTAGCTTCTGCGATCTCTTCTTCGTCTTCAGGCTCTAGTTTTCCGCCTACAGATTCTGCCTCAAAAAGGAGATGCCACCGTTCGAGTTCGGCGTTCGAAAAATGGAAAAGGACTTTACGGATCTCTTTCAAACCTTTAAGGTCTACTTCTAGTCCAGTTTCTTCTCTCGCTTCTCTCTTGGCACCTTCAACAAAATCCTCTTTTTCCCACACCCGGCCCATAGGGAGTACGAACTTTTCACCTCTAGCGTGTTTTACGCCCACCACCTTATCGTCTTTCGCGATCTCTATAACGGCTTCGCCCTTACAATCTGGATAGTCTCCCGTGAATTCTAGGCTGGACAGAGTGACCTCTTCCTTTTTTACCTCCGGCTCTTCGAAGTCACTATAAAGCTCTTCCAGCTCCTCTTCCCCGGGTCTTTCTTCCTTCATATCTGCATTCACAACCCTAGCTCTTCGTCGATATCCTGTATAGCTCTCAAAGCGAGTTCCAAGAAATCATCTTTACTGAGCCCTATCTTTTCGCAGGATAAGATCTTGTCTCTGTCTATGTTCTTTGCGAAGGAAGAGTCGTCAAATTTTTTCTTCACGGATTCTGGCCTCGCCTCTTTTACTTTACTGTTGGGCATGACCAATGCCGTCGCAACAACTAAACCCGATACGGCATCTGCGGCGATGAGCGCATGCTCCATATCTTTCTTTGGCTCTACTCCAGTATGTTTGCAATTGTGAGCCTTTATCGCTCTGATAACGTCCTCCGGCACTTTTCCTTCCATCATCTCCGCCGATTTCAAAGCATGATTTTCGGGGTCGTCTTTAGTTTGCTCGTAATCCACATCGTGAACTAAACCTAAGATCTCCCACTTCTCTTCATCCTTCTCCATCTCTTCAGCCAACCTTTTCATTATCTGAGCCACTGCAAACATGTGACTCTTCAAATTTTTGGTATCCACTCTTTCATCTATAATATCTACCGCACGCTCTCTAGAGATCATCTTATCTTTACTTTAAACTCTGACGAGGTTTAAAATCTTTTCCGAAAATCTAAAAATAAACAAAAAGACTATATCGGGTTAAAAAACTTACAGTGATCAAATACAGAGGAGAAAAAATGGTATCAATCTACAAAGACCAGAGAGTAGGTATATTCGTGGACGTTCAGAACATGTACTATTCTGCCAGAAATATCTACAATAAAAAAGTCGATTTCGAAGGTCTGCTGAAAAAGGCGGGACAGAACAGAAAGATCATCAGAGCGATCGCTTACGCCATCGAGGCAGACACGCCAGACGAAGAGAATTTCTTCGATATGCTGGAAGAGATAGGTTATGAAGTGAAGAAAAAGAAGTTGAAAACTTACTACGGCGGAGCAAAAAAGGGCGACTGGGATATGGGGATAGCCATAGACGCCTTGAAGATATCGAGTAAGCTCGACGTGGTTTCTTTAGTGACTGGAGACGGTGATTTTACCCACCTGGTATATCATCTCCAGGCCAGCGGCTGCCGTGTGGAAGTTCTCGCGTTCGAGAAAAGTGCATCTAAAGAACTAAAAGAAGCGGCCAATAATTTCATAGATATGAGTGATAACCAAAGGGCGTTCTTGATGTAAACGCGCGTATATCCTCGGTTGATGTGAGTATGAAAAATATCGAAGAGTTGATGGAAAGATTCTGGGAGGATTACAAGGAAAATCCTCGGGGATGGAGTTTTTGGACTCATAGATCGAAGGATTTTTTCAATATCTATGTGATACATGAAGACAAAGGATACTTCATAAAACTCGATTCGATATACAACAACAATCCTTTGGGAGTGGGAACCGAGATAAAGGTGGAGAAAGATCAACTCGAAAAGGATCTTCCTGGATTTGGCTTTAGGAGGTTCACTAAAGAAGAAATCGAGGAGTTCATGGAAAGTTTTTCTCAGGCGGAAGATGAAGACAGTAAGAAAAAATTGTTAGAAAAGCAGATCAGGAAAAAACCTACTCTTCCCATGGAAGGCGAAAAGGAAGATTACTTGATGTTAGGTCCGTTCTACGGTGGTTCTCCGTTCAAGTATCATCTAGAACAGCAGGAAAAAACTGATGAAGAGCTGAGAAAAAAATTAAAAAAAGAATTCCGAAGAAAATATCCTATGTATCGGTAAAACGTTTCAGAGAGCCAATATGATGAGAAGTAGATTGAAGATAGGGCTAGCTTTGATAGTGATAGGGGTACTGATCATCTCCATGGGATACATTATGTTAGATGATTTTCGGGAGAGGGAAGAAGAGCCTGAAGAAGAACCGGAAGAAACCTTGTTGGAGCATGGAGTTATATTGGCTATGAATTTTTGTGGTATAGTATTTTTTCTAGCCGGTCTAGTCTTGTTGATCATCACTTTGCTGGATAAAGGCCAAAATGAACTCAGTAAAAAAGGAGAAGACAAAGTTTAAATCTTTTCGTTTAGTTCAGGAAGACCTCAAAGGTGATCAGATGGCGGTAAGAAAGTTGTTAAATGAAGTTTATGAAGTTGGAGCGCAGCATTATGATAGAGAGTTGTTCGATGAACTCATCCCTTTACCTGACGGGACAAGTTACAACGCTTACG
>PUNG01000097.1 GCA_003551675.1 Thermoplasmata archaeon | reverse complement strand
CCAGCTGCAGCACTGGCCCAGGGTCCACGAACGATTCAACCGGTTTGTTACGGCAATAAAGAGCACATGAAGTCCATCTGTAGCTTTCTGCATCATTACTTATGCCGGCACGCACAGGATTCAAATGAATATACACCGAAGCAGTCAATAGGTATGTATCATCAAGGCACACTGACTGTCTGTAAGGTCCTCCGAAAAGATGACCTCTGCGCTCATACCTATGGTTGAACCTGGCAGCATATCTGGAAAATATTGATCGCATAGACTCTGACAGATTTCTTTTCCCGGGTTCAACAAGGATGTGGATGTGATTAGGCATCAGGCACAAGGCATAATATGAAAGACTAAACTTCTCCGTGCTTTCCTTGAACAGGGCGAGCATGGTCAGGTAATCCTCATCCTGCAGAAACAGAGGCTCTTTCCCCGCGGCCCTCTGGGTGATGTGTGAAACCAGACCGGGCTGAGTCAGTTTATATCTGGCCCTGAACAGTCTCTGCTCCCTGCCTGTGATCCTCTGTCCGTCTAAATCCATATGGAACCAGTTATGAAATTGCACGTTTCGCGTCAAGCGCAAATCGTGCAGCTTTCACAAAGCAGAATCATATATCACTCATTGCTCATTGCTCATTGCTCACTACTCATCGCCTGGAACTCTGGGACGCAGACCCGTTTTTGTAAACTTAGAGCTCAACCCTCACTGCTTGCCTCTTGCAACTCTGCGGCTTCCCTTTCCAGCTCCTCCAATTGGACCTTCATTTCCTCGTACTCCTGCTGTTTGCGCCGGAGAAAACGTACCGTGACCCTGGCCTTTTCCTCCAGTCCCCTGGGAGTCAACTTGTACAGGTAGGCGGATTTTCTTTTGGAATTTTTGAAGTTGACTGCCTTGATAAAACCCTTATCCACCAGGGCCTTGAGGCAATAGTTGACCTTGCCCCCGAGTTAAATCCTGCCTGCAGCAGGGCCACTTCGTGGCATTAAACCGGGCAAGCAGGGACAGGCCGGTTTTCCTGGCCAGCTCACGGTCCGGGGGTCGGACCTACACAACCCACTCAAATGTCATAAAATATGTGCCACAAAAGCCTGTTTTTCGCCCTTAGAACCTCTTTTTTACCCTTAAAATCAGGGCTGTAAGCGGCAATTGACTCCTGCAGGGCATACACGACATCCCTGCCATAGCCGTCGGGCTCGAAATTCCGCTGGGCCTTATGCGTTTAGCAGCCTGGGATTTGTGGTCAACACCTCGACTCCGCCGAACTGAAAATCACCATCATTGGTCAGGAATTTGAAGTTATGTTTTTTACAGATATCCGCTAAAACAGCATCATTGAAATCCAGGCTGGCGGATTCAAAATCAGCAACAGCCTGGTGCAGGTCCAGTTCATTGCATGGCATGGCATGAACGAAACAGAAACGAAAAAATTAAGGCCAGTCAGAAATTTTTTATATTGTTAATTCAGAAAGTTATATAGGTCCGACCCCGCTGCCATGCGGAAATGATACGTTGGGGCGCCATCCGGGGAAAAAAGTTCAGGATTCAAGGTTTAGTAGGGGTGTTGCGTAAGTCGTTAGAACACCGTTCCTTTCCACAACACTTGTGGAAACTTTACCGCAGGAATGATTTCTATGCCGTCGCTGGTGGTTCTTGGCTTGTCTTCACAGCAAACCACTATTCTTCGTTTGATATCGGCATGGTCCTCCTTTAGGGATCTAAGACCTTTCAGATGATCATCCGTTATTTTCCTGGCAGCCTTGGCCTCAATGGCTACGTCCATATCATTGACGATAAAATCGACTTCCGTTCCACTGGCCAGACGCCAATAATAAAACGCGGCCGATATTTCATTGTACATATTATACGCGTTAAGTTCATGAAAGCACCAATTCTCAAAGGCCTTGCCGAACAATTCTGAACCGGGGTCAAGTTTGCCGCGTTTGGCCAGAAAATTGACGACCCCCACATCTGAAAAATAGAATTTTGCGGATGCCGCCACCCGTCTTTTCGGTCGTCTTCGAAAACTTGGCAGCCACCGGCCAAGCAATGTGTCTTCAAGAATCTGAAAATACTCCCTGATTGTTTGGCTGGAAACACCGCAATCGCGAGCAATAGTAGATAAATTAACAGGCTCGGTATCTGAAAGGGCCGCCATATTAAGAAAGTCGGAAAAGACGGGCAATTTACGAACCAGTCCTTCGGCCGCTATCTCATCTTTCAAATAATTGGCCACATAGGCATTGAGTAATCGCCCAGGCTTTTCAGCGAGATAAATCCGCGGTAAGTAGCCATGATTCAGTATTCTTGTAAGATCAAAATCAGAACCAAGTTCCGTTGCGCTGAAGCCAAACAGTTCATAGCGTATCGCCCTGCCGCCCAAAAGGTTGGCGGGACCGCGTTTTACTTTCCTGGCGCTTGAGCCGCATAAGGCAAAATGGACGTTTCGATTTTCGTAAAGCCAATGGACTTCATCCAACAGTTCAGGGAGTTTCTGCACCTCGTCAATAACAACAAAGGGCATTTCCCCCTCCAGGGGCAATTCCTGCCGGAGAAACTCCGGATTGCTGAGATAACGACGAAATTCTTCAGCCTTTAATAAATCAATCCAGATCGCTTCGGGGTAGATTGTTTTGAGCAGGGTCGATTTTCCGGTTTGGCGGGGTCCCCACAGAAAAAACGTTTCCGTTCCCGCCGGTGGTAAATTGAGCCTGCGTTTTATCATTAACCGGTATCCGATTTTTAAAGGTGTTTAAATTGAAAATTAGACTTTAAATTAACATGTAATTTTCAAGTGTCAATTCATGTTTTATTTACATGATCACAATGTCCAAAAATAGATGTTCAGCGTTCAAGGTTCAACGTTCAAGGTTATCTGAGCTGTTTTTCGATATATTTCAACCTCTCTTCCTGTGAGATTTCCGTCAAAAAGCGTTTTTGATGTTGGGTTAACCTTGAAAGCCTTGATCAGGCCAGACTTCTTAATCTGGTCAGAGGCGGGGAGTCCGGTCCGGCACCCGATTCGCACTGCTGATTGCGGCGAATTTGTGGCCAATGAAAAATTCACCTTTGAAAACGGCGGAAAAAACAAGGGAACCCGGCAAATTCAAGGCATCGACAACGCGGATTCGATATCCACGGACACTTGTATATGAACCTCCAGAAGCTGATCAACGCGGTCCATTATTTCGGGCAAGG
This sequence comes from Thermoplasmata archaeon, assembly GCA_003551675.1. GTDB lineage: Archaea > Thermoplasmatota > Thermoplasmata > Halarchaeoplasmatales > Halarchaeoplasmataceae > Natronoplasma > Natronoplasma halalkaliphilum. Next base: position 1,848 of record PUNG01000097.1, on the reverse strand, counting down.
GGCCGGACAACATCTTTTCATCCTTGATGGGATCCCCCATATGGTCGCCGTCAATTCGTAAAAACTGCAGGTATGCGCCGGGAATCCGCTGTTGGGGGTCCCTGCCGAATATCAGAAGGGAGCCATAGGCGGGCCTGCCGGATCGTTTGCAAAAGCACAGATCGCACGCCGGATGGCGCTGGACCGGGAGGTCGGTGAAGCCGGATTGTTTTTGGTCCATTTCCGGAATCAAAATGGCAGGCAACAGCATCTTTTACCATTGCACGAAGTTCTTCAGGAGAGTCGGCTTCGGTAAAGATGGAATGACTCAGGGCCCTGGCTTAGTAGCCGCCTTCCTCTGATTCTTTAACGAGAAACACAATTTCGGATTCCACCTTTTTACCCCATGCGATTATAATTTCAATTAACGAGGCAATCAAAAAATTCCATTTTGATCCCCACTCCAATTATTGTCTTATTATAAGAACAATAAGGTTCTTTGATAGATAAAGCAAGTTAAGGTGCAAGGTTCAAGCATCTCTGGACCGGCTTCACGCAGAATCTTTTTGAGGTACTTTGTATAGTCGGCCATCAGGCAGCAGACCCCTGCGCGATTTCAAATCTTCTGTTCAATCGTTCAAAGGGGGTTTCCTGGGCCAAATCCATTCCGTTGGCCTCAAGAAGCTCAGGGATGACGATCTTCAGCTTATGCACCAGATTTTCCAGGGTGTCTGATTCGGTAGCAAGACCAGGAACATCATCGCTGGTGGCTACCCAAGCCAATGCCTCATGATCCCATTCAGCCCTGATAAATAAGGGTTTTGTATTCATTTCTCATCTTTTTGGCAAATCAAACAGCCAGTTCTGGTTTCCATGGCAATAACAAATTCACCATAGGCGGCTGATGATGAAATGAAACAGCCGCTATGCCCGGTACACCCGGCCGGGAACGTCCGGCAAAGTTCCCCGGGTATCCAGGACCGGAGCCGGGAGATCCTGCGGGTTGATATCGCTGTACTGGCTGTGGGCCGTGCACAGGATGATCAGATCATAATCGCCGCTTATGTCCGCCGAGCGTCGGCCGGCGTAGGCGGCAAACTCCCGGCTGGGGCGGATTTCGGGGATGAAGGGGTCGTTGTAAAACACGACAGCCCCTTTCTGCTCCAGCAGGGCCATGATGCGGTAGGTGGGCGATTCGCGGTCGTCGTCCACGCCGGGCTTGTAGCTCAGGCCGAGCAGGAGGACTTTGCTGTTTTTGAGGGGCTTGCCGTGCTCGTTTAACACGTCGGCAGCGCGCTGCACCACGAAATAAGGCATGGATGTGTTGATCTCGCCGGCCAGTTCGATAAACCGGGTGGCCACGTCATACTCCCGGGCCTTCCAGGTGAGATAGAAGGGATCGATGGGGATGCAGTGGCCGCCCAGGCCCGGGCCGGGATAAAAGGGCATGTACCCGAAAGGCTTGGTGGCGGCCGCATTGACCACCTCGAAAATGTCGATGTCCATTTTCATGAAGGCGGTTTTCATCTCGTTGACCAGGGCGATGTTGACGCTGCGGAAGATGTTTTCCATGAGCTTGACCGCCTCGGCCGTGCGGGTGGAGGAGACCGGGACCACGCGGTCGATGACCTGGCCGTAGAGAGCAAGGCCCGCTTCCAGGCACGCGGGTGTTGCCCCGCCGCAGACCTTGGGGATGGTGCGGGTATTGAAATTGGGGTTGCCGGGGTCCTCGCGTTCCGGGGAGTAGACGAGAAAAATGTCAGTGCCGGTGGTGAAACCCGCTTTTTCGATGCGGGGCTTGAGTTCCTCGTCCGTGGTGCCGGGATACGTGGTGGATTCCAGGGAGATGACCTGGTCTGCGCGAAGATG
>PUNG01000070.1 GCA_003551675.1 Thermoplasmata archaeon | reverse complement strand
TCTATCACTTTTTTTGCCCCCTCTTTTTCGATCAATATTGCACCTTTACCGAGTTTCTCTCCGGGATACTCGTCTAAGATCCCTTGATAATCTTTACCTTTACCGTATAATATATAGTGGAATCTAACTTTTTCTTTGTTCTCCAGATCTCTTAGATCGTAAGTTATTATGCAAAAGCTATGTTCTCTGAAAACATTTTGAGCATCGAATCCTAAAGGATGATCCAGGAACAGTATTTCACCATCGTGAAATGCAGATGAAACCAGTGAATCATTCTTTCCAGATCTAACCTCATCTATGGTCATATCTACAAATTGAACTATACGATCCACGTCGGAAGAGAATGTAAGATCTGTGAGCTCTGCATCATCAAGACTTTCTTTATCTTCAAAAATGTTCAGTATATCTATATCCGAAGTACCGCCTTCTTCTCCTCTTGCAAAAGAACCGTAAACTATGGAACCTATCAGACCTTCGATCTTTTTTAGTTCGTCGACTAGATGTTTCGGTATTTTTCCTCCGCTCTTCAACTCATAAGTCATCATCACCACCGCAATTCCACATCCTATTCATTTTCAAAGTGTTTTTTGAACTTTTTCACAAGTTCTAAAATCCTATCCATTTTTTCTCCGTTCTCACCCAAATAACCAAGGTTGTTGTAAATCGAAAAGGCTTCTTGATAATTTCACTAAGTAGTTCAAAGTGCCTTTCGAATTTCATACTAACATGTTAGAAAAAACTACCCGGCTATTTAAACATTTCTAATACATTAGAACGCTGTGTTAAGATAGGTGATCAAGTACTGATAATGAGGTAGATCTCATTTTGACCAGAGACAAAGATTTCCAGGTTATCATAGATGGGTGTGAATTTGTAATCAAAACCATGTACCCTGAGGCATTCCTTGAAAAAGAAGATCAAACATCTTTAACCGAATTATGATCATGGTCATCATGGACTACATCACCAAGTCTACGACTTGGGGAGCGTAGGAATCCATTCCTTCGCAGCTGCTCTGGTACAAGGAAGAAGACTTGAACCTCACTCTTGAAAGCAGTATGTGAGGATATTTTTGCCTATAGTTATCCATCAGTTCAGAACCTTCCTCCACTGGCTAAAGATCTTCTACCGCATCGCCTTTTACATGTGCTTGTCCTCTTCTCAGATGAGGAGTCAGTTTTATGTAGGAAGGACAAACGTAAGAGCATAGTCCGCAGTCGATACAGTCTTCGATGTGCAGTTCCTTCAGCCTTTTGACATCTCCTTTTTTTGCAGCCATCATCAATTGCTGAGGATAGATATCCACAGGGCAGACGGTGTTGCAGTAGCCGCACCTTATACAGGCCAATTGTTTTTTGTAGGGGTATCTTTCTGAACTCGTGAACGCGGTCAGCCCCGACGTAGCTTTCAATACGGGATACGAGGTGTTGGGCACGGTGGGTCCCATCATGATGGACCCTAGAGCGATGCGTTCGAAATCGGATGGAGAGGCACCTAGGTATCGAAGGATATGTTCGATGGGTGTTCCCATCCTGACCCACAGATTCTTTCCGCCGGTTTTTTTGGAGTAGAGAGTCAAACCTCTAGATACCAGAGATTCTCCTTCCATTGCTCTTGAAACTGCCAACGCGGTGGCCACATTATGGACAACGGCACCGACATATGGAGGGAACCTGCCAGAAGGTACTTCTTTGTCTAGGACTTCTTTTACCAGAAGCCTTTCACTACCTACTGAGTAATTTGGCCGGATCCTAGCTATGTTGATATCGCTTTTTTTCAGGAGTTTTTCGAATCTAGGGGTCTCGCCTTCCTTGGTTCGGGTGGCAAACGTGATATCTTCCGTCCCCAAGATCTTACCCATGATCTTTATACCGTCGATCATCTCTTTTGGTCGTTCTATCATCAGCCTGACGTCACAGGCGAGATTAGGATCGCTCTCTTTTGCGTTTATTATCAGATGGTCTATACCCTTCTCCGATAATTTAACGTGAGTCGGAAAAGATGCACCTCCTAGGCCCACAACGCCCGCTTCTCTCACCCTGTCGAGGAGTGCTTGTTTAGAGGCTGGACCCAAGGGTTCGTAAAAAGGACATTTTTTGCTTTCTTCTGTTTTTATGATAACGACTCTTCCCTTTTCTCCAGAGATGGGATGTGGCATATCCTTTATCTGCTGAACTGTACCCGTGACAGGACTGTGGACCGGGACCATCATATGATCTTGTTCTTCCTTTCCGGCTATCTTTTCACCGTACTTGACACCATCGCCTTTTTTAACCAGTGGTTCCGCCTCCGGACCGATGTGCTGGCTTAAAAAAACCATCATCTCATCTGCGGGAGGTACCTCTGTGAATTCATCATCTATAGACTCTTTCTTCATACTAATGTCCACTTCAAAGCCGCCCTGCTCTTTGAAGTGATGCTCGTGATCTTTTCTTGGACCCTTCATCATGAGGCACCTCTCTTTTTTTCTCTGTGTCCGTAAGGTATCTTGAGGTTCACCTTATCCAACAACGGCGTCAACATGTTCAAGATGACGAGGGCTATCACGGAACCGCCCAGAACACCGGTGAGTTGAAATACGAAAGTCAAGGCGGCCAGCCCGATACCGAACATGTATTGGGAAGATCCCGGCATCGGAGTGGATTGTGGTTCGGTGGCCATAAAAAATGCTAAAAATATCACGCTTCCCGTAAATACATGAAATGCTATCCTGAGCAAAGGATCTCCGCCTAGGTAAAGACCGGTTACGGCGGCAAGGACTGTCATGGTAACCAGGGTTGAAACGATGATGCGCCATTTAAATCTCAACCAATAAGCCGCTACAGCGCCCACGATCAATACAACGATACCGGAGGCGCCGCCTATCCATCCGTGGGTCTGCCAGAATAGAAGACTCTGGGCTGGAGAAAGCTCCGTTCCTAGTATCGGTAAAGTTTCCCCGCTGAATATCCACATGGACGCTTCGAACCCACTAGAACTCAGGAGATCAAGCCTAAGATGATGGGGATGAAATAGCATACCAGTACGTTGAGGGTCTTCGAATATCACCATGGCAGAGAGTAGCACTAGTAGCAAAACTTTAGAAGCGGCGGCGGGATTCAGGTATTTTCTTTCAAAATACTTTCCTTGACCGTATTTGAAAACCAAGATGGTCAACAGAGCTACCCCCGCGGTCACTTCGTAAGGACCACCTATAGGCATTGCCAAAGCCACGATCATCCCCGCAACCAATGGAGATGCCGGCGATCCATATGTAGGATCTAGATCTTTCCATCTTTGGTAAGAATAGATAACATTGTGGGTTATCAGAACAGTGCCTAGTGCCGTCAGTATATGTATCAAAGCTTCTATCCCCATGATGGCAACAGAGGCTACGGCGATCACGGACATCAATAAAAACGTTTTAAGCATGAGTTCGTTCTTGTCAAATCCTATATGAACATGCGGAGGATCACTCATCTCACACTGATCTCCTTTCATAATGCCTCCTTTTATCAGTTCCGTTTTATCACAGTGTTATCTAAGGCTTTTAAATATATAGTATTTACGGAGATGGTATGATCCTGCCTTAACAGGTACAAGTGGAAGGAGCCATAGGAGATATCGATCTGGACAGTTTCATACCATGAATATTTCTTTCCTAAAAGATCTAGAGGTGGCTAGAGAAGAAGACACCGAAGCTTTTAATATCGTTGTAGTGAATATCATAGCGATGGACCAAATAGAAGAAGACGTGAAGGTTATCAGGTCTCGGCTACCGAAGATATGTAGTGATTATGATGTGGTAGCTGCTTACCTATACGGGTCTTTTGCCTCTGGAGAGCAACATCCAAAAAGTGATGTAGATATAGCGATATATCTCGGAGATCATTCCTTGAAAAAACTTTTAGAGATAAGCAGAAGGGTACAGGAAGAGATCGATATCGAACGTCGTTTCGATGTGATCGCACTGAATGAAGCCGATGCACGTTTTCAGTTTAGAGTGATCCAAAACGGAACTGTTCTTTACGAATCTAGCCCGAGTGAAAGGGCTGATATAGAAGTGAAAATAGATAGGAAGTATCACGATATCAAGCACCACTTAGAAGAGCACTGGAAGGAAAGAAGAAAAAGGGTGATGGAAGATGGATGAAAAAATCGAAAGCCGTATCGATTCCATCGATGAGTGGCTCAGCCTTCTCTCGGAGATACAGGAATCAAAAGAGAAAACGGATCTCGTAAAGGAAGCTAAGGAGAACTTGATAAGGAAGACGGTGGAAGCCGTTATCGATATAGCGAGTAGGCTTATCGCTCTGGAAGGGTTAGAACGTCCAGATGCTTATTCTAAATATTTTAAAGTACTAGAAAAAAAAGGTATCATCCAAGAAGAGCTAGCAAAAAGTTTAACGGAGATGGCTCGGTTCCGAAATATGATAACTCATCAATATCACAAGATCGATCATGAACAACTTGACTCGATAATAGAAGAGGATATTGAAGATATTCGACGATTCGTCTCAGAAGTGATGGGATACTGGGAAGAAAACATCTCCAACTGAACCCATACTTGCGTTCCGAGCTCGACATAGTTAACATGTTTCAAAAGTCGTCCGCTACGGCCTTGTTGTAGATCAGGAATTTCGGGTGTAAAGATGAATAGTACCGCTTATCTCTTGTCCCCCCGCATCTTCTGGTATCATCACATCTATCTGCACCCATACGGCGTTAGAACTGTGATCGAATCCTGAATATCCAAAAAAAGAAGAGAATGATCATTCATCAAACTACACTCCGTTCACAGCTTGGATCTATGTGCTCGAAAGGGTCTTCCTCATCGTCCATAATTCCGATCTATATCTGATGATATAACGAGGGTGTAGAGGATCCCTATGTGATATAGGAGATGATACACGACTGTGTCGTTCTTTTCTGCATAGTTGAGATGGTCGTATCACATCCTGGTGAACAGGATCCGTATGCCCTGACCGCCCCGAATCACAAACGATAACATCGGATAAGAGCTACACACCGGCGAGAAGTTCTTCCTTACTCATGGTATTGCGATGTTTTTGATCGGCCCACAATTTCCTGTAATTGTAGAAATACTCGTGCATCCCTAACCTGTCGGCC
>PUNG01000050.1 GCA_003551675.1 Thermoplasmata archaeon | reverse complement strand
TTATATGGACGCCCGAGGAGCCAGGCGAATATGAGGTCGTTGTCTCCAGCGACGACCATGAAGAGTCCTTCGAGTTAACGGTATTACGTGCTGCGTACTTCGAAGTCAGTATCATTTCACCAGGAGATGGAGAAGAATTTGACAAAGGAGAAGAGATAACCATCGGATTCGAGGTAACGAACACAGGCGATGTTCAGGGCACCTATAGCGTCGAACTCTATGTGGATGGCGAATATGTAGATACTATCGAAGGCTCCCTTGACGCTGGAGACGTATATCAGGGCGAGTTCACTTGGGAGGCCGAAGAAGATGGTGATTTCGAATTTAACCTCAGGTGCGGTGAAAGTGACGAGTTCATACAGGTATCGGTGGAAGATGCATTCCCATGGTGGATTCTTTTGATACTTCTGATGGTCATAGTGATCATATTAGTGGTGGTACTAGTGATGCGTAGAGGAGATGAAGAGGAGGAAGAAGATATACCTACACAAGGTCCTCCTGCAAGCGGCCCTGGTGCAATGGGTACAGGCGCGGCTGGTGCGGCAGGAACTACGGCCAGCGAAGATGAAGAAAGTGATACCTGTCCGACCTGTGGAAGTGAACTAAGACATATAGAGGAATACGATAGGAAGTACTGTGATGAATGCCAAGATTACCAGTGAATTTGAACACCACTGGTTTTTAAAAACCATTCCCGGATTTTCTTTTTTATAACAAAATAATTTGAAGAAAATTTTACTACGGAACTTTTAAATAATCTTAGGACTTTGTTTACTTAAATGGAAACCACATTGTTTTTGTTATGGAGGAAAAACATATGAGATTAAAAAGATGTTTTTTAGTTGGATTTGTATCGATCGTTCTGTTGGTTTCTGTACTTTCAGCAGGGATTATCCTTTCTGCAGGTGGTACAGAAGATGAAAAGATAACCATCCTCGTTCAAAACAGAGGTATGGACGTCGAACACTTACTGGCAAGTTCAGAATACGAGGTTCTCCAGGAATACCATTCTTTTTCGTTAGTAGAAACGTCGAAAGAAGGTTTTGAATATTTGAGCACTTATGCACAGGATATCGACGTTGATAGTTTAGATCACAGGAACGAGTTGAATGTGAAGGGATACCGATTCGATACCACAGAAGGTTATCCTGAGCTCGATCCGGAATTGACCATAGATGGCTACGAGCCTGGTACTCTTGGTCTTTATTTAGTTGACATGATGGGGCCCGTAGATGCGGAATGGAGAGAGATCTTAGAGTCAAAAGGTGTTGAGATCATCAATTATGTTCCTAATTACGCATACGAAGTGAGGATGACTCCAGAGCTTTCGGAAAGAGTCGAAAGGCTAGATTTTGTAGATTGGGTAGGTGTCTACCAGCCTGGATTCAAACTCGCACAAGATATCCAGCCCGGACCTGTCACCATCAACATGGTAGACGGGACCCGGATCGTGACGGAGATCGAAGAAAGGTCCGAACTTGTAGAGATAGCAAACATGAACGATGTTTATTATGTATCGAATCACATCGAGCCCCAACTCCACGATGAGATGGCAACCCAGATAGTCGGTGGAGGATGCTGGTTCATGGATGATGAAGATGATGACCCTGATACCGCTTACCGATTACACGGGGATTATGGGTCGTACATGAATCAGATAGGTTACAAAGGTGAAGGCGTGGTAACCGCAATTGCAGACACGGGGATAGGCGACGGTACGGAAGGTGACGCGGGTCATCCCGATTTTACCGGTAGAGTTCTTGGTGGCTACAGTTTTAGTGGAGGATGGGACGACGGTCATGGTCACGGCACCCATTGTACTGGATCAGCGGCCGGTGATACCCACCACGGGACGGGCAGTACGGTATATGAAGATTATTATTCAGGCCAGGGCTCGGCACCCGAAACCGAGTTGTTTGCGGTGAAGATATTTGACGGTGGAGGCGGTTGGATAGGTCCTGAGGAAGATTACACCCCCATCGTTACCGAGGCGAGAGATCGCAGTAATGCCTACGTACATTCAAATTCATGGGGCGCCGGTACTGCCGGAGCCTATACCGAGTCGGATGAGGATTTTGACGCCGCAACTAGAGATGCCGGTGACGGTGAGCCCATGGTGATAGTGGTGGCCACAGGAAATTCGGGCCCAGGTTCTAACACAGTGGGTTCTCCTGCGGTTGGAAAGAACGTGATCTCCGTTGGTTCGACAAATAATTATGACGGTCGTGGAGGCACGCCCGAGGAGATGGCGGGTAGCAGTTCCCGGGGTTGGACCAACGACAACCGTATAAAACCGGATGTTGTAGCGCCTGGTAATAATATAGAATCCACTATGCCAGGTGGTGGTTATGGTCAGATGTCCGGTACTTCTATGGCGACACCGGCCGTTTCAGGAGCCGCCGCAGTTACAGTTGAGTGGTATGAGACCAATCATGGTCATCGTCCGAGTCCTGCCATGGTGAGAGGATTGTTGATCAATACTGCTAACGACATCGATGGTCCAGGACCCATACCCAATCAAGCGGAAGGTTGGGGTATAGTAGACATTTCGAAGCTAGAGTATCCTCTTGATGATCCCGTACCTTTCATGCTTGAAGATCAAGAGTCGTTGATAACTACCGGTGATACCAACGAATATCAGATGCAGGTGGATAGGGAAGATGAACCCTTGAAGATAACGTTGACCTGGATCGATAAGGAGGCCGAGGCCGGTGACGAGTCTACTTTGAAGAATGATCTTAACCTTGAGGTAGAAGCACCCAACGGCGATGTGTATCGAGGTAACGCCTTTGATAACGGCTGGAGTCTACCAGATACCGATGCCATCGGTGATTTCGACGACAGTGGAGACGGTTGGGACGATTCGAATAACGTGGAGAACGTCTACATACATCAGGATGATGTTGAGATGGGTACCTATACGGTAAGGGTGATAGGTGCGGATGTACCTGAAGATTCCAACAACGATGGTCAGGCAAATCAGGACTACGCTTTGATAGGATACAATGTGATGGACGAGATACCTGGTGATCCGCCTGAGATAACCATAACTCGACCGGATGGTGGAGAGGTATTCCATGCGGATACTGAAGAAGATATCACCTGGACTAGCTCAGAAGGTGAAGATAGCATAGACAGTGTATCTCTTTTCTACAGTTCGGACGATGGTGGTTCGTGGACAGAGATAGCTTCAGATATCGAAGACAGGGGCGAACACACTTGGCTCGTTCCCAACGTTATGAGCGACGAGTGTTTGATCAGAGCGACCATCAGAGATGACGTTGGACGAGAAGGAGAAGATGTAAGTGGTCATTTTGAGATGATCGGAATACCCCCCGAGCCGCCACGGGACCTACAGGTGGACCATCATGGTGAAGGAGATGTTGATAATATTATCACTTGGAGTCCGAGTCCGGATGATCCAGACGATGTGAGCGATTACAACATATATCGTTCCGAGGATAGAGACGGTCCGTGGGATGAAGCGACATTTGTAGAGAGTTTAGAAGCCGACGGTTCCAACGAATATGAATTTGTAGATGAAGATAAAGGTCTAGGAGACGACATATTCTGGTGGTACGTTGTAAGGGCTACAAATGAGGATATGGAAGAAGATAACGAAGATTCGGTTCAGGAGCCCGGTGCACCGCCAGCACCTTTACCGCCGGAGGATCCCGAGCCAGGAGATGACGCCGTAGATGTGAGTACTGAGGTCGAACTGAGTGTACTCGCGGAGCATGAAGATGACGATCCCATGGAAGTATCTTTCTACGATGCCCTAGATGATAGTGAGATAGGTACCGATGATGTAGCTAGTGGGGAACGTGCTTCCGTTTTGTGGACAGGTCTAGAGTATGAAACGAGTTATGAATGGTACGCGGTTGCGGATGATGGAGAATTCACTGCTCGCTCTGACACGTGGACCTTCACTACCATGGAGGAACCAGAGGCTTACTTTGAAGTAGAAATATTAGATCATGATGCAGAAGTCGGTGAAGGCAACGATGTTACTGTTCAGTACGCTGTAACCAACACCGGAGATGAAGAGGATACACAGGAGATAGAATTTTTAGTTGACGGTACGTTGGAAGATAGTGAGGAGATAACTCTGCCATCTGATGGTACGCACGATGGTGAATTCGTGTGGGGTGCGAAGGAACAGGGAACATACTCGCTTATGGTGACCAGTGAAGACACGGACGATGAAGTTACGGTAGAGGTATTTGAACCGGCGTTCTTTGAAGTAGAGATCACAAGCTATGATGACGAGGTAGTAGAAGGAGAAAACGTCGTTGTCGACTACAAAGTAACGAACACGGGAGGTGCGCCAGATACACAGAGCGTGGAATTCAGCGTCAACGGCGCACTTGAAGAGAGCGAGGAGGTAACGCTTGGAGCCGGCGACGAATATGAAGAGACGTTCGTCTGGGATACCGAAGGATACTCAGGAAATTTTGACATGATGGTGACAAGTGATGATGATTCCGATGAAGTCACGGTCCAGGTCTTAGAGGAGGCATACTTTGAAGTGGAAATAGAGGGATACGATGAGGAAGTAGAGATGGGTGAAGATCTTGTCGTAGAGTATGTTGTTACGAACACTGGTGATATAGAAGGGACCCAAGATGTAGAATTCCTTGTGGATGACGGTGAAGTAGACAGTGATGAGGTAACACTGGATGGCGGTGATGAATACCAAGGAACTTTCGTTTGGACAACTGACGAAGGTGGGGTATTCGATCTTTCGGTTCTAAGCGAAGATGATTCCGATGAAGTCACGGTTACAGTATTGGAACCGGCTTTCTTCGAGGTAGAAGTGGATATTCCGGAGGAAGTGGTCCAAGGCGAACCGCTCATAGTTGATTACTCGGTCACGAACGCAGGAGATGTAGAAGAGACCCAAGAGATCGAGTTTGAAGTTTATGATGGAGACGATCTGATCTTCGATGATAGTGAAGAAATCACTCTAGGTGGAACTGCTTTGGCCTCTGAGGACGTTTACAACAGCGAGTTTATATGGACGCCCGAGGAGCCAGGCGAATATGAGGTCGTTGTCTCCAGCGACGACCATGAAGAGTCCTTCGAGTTAACGGTATTACGTGCTGCGTA
>PUNG01000032.1 GCA_003551675.1 Thermoplasmata archaeon | reverse complement strand
CATCTAACATATCGAATTTGAACTCATCATAGAGCAGAGTGTTGTTGTGATTTAGTAGTTCATCAGGTCCGTAATCCTCACGCCTAGAAACATAATCCTCCTTCCTTACGATAAATATCCTAACGGGGTCCTCCAACTCCTGATCAACGACTTGAAGCTTGATCTCCTCGGCATATAAAAAATCGAGATTAGCCCTAGATGTGAATTCTATGGTCGATTCAGTAAATCCTTCGATCTGACCATCTCTCTTGTATATACCTTCGACCTGTTCTACAAAAAAGGGTACAAAGACTATAGCAAAAGCGATCAGGGAAACTATGAACACAGTTATTGTCTTTTTCATCGAGTTTTCAGCTATTTTAAACTTGCTGACCTTGCTGTCACTACTTTTGATCTCTAACCATCTGAATACAATATATTGTAAGGATATGATAAGAAAACCAATAATAAACACCATCAGGGGCCAGAATAGAGGTAGGTAGAAAGGATCCAGCGTAGTTTCTCCAGTGAAGATCAGATAGATCGATATTAGGATCATGCCGATTATCTCAAAACGAACCAACCAGCCCTCTGCTTTCAATAACTTCACAGACCTAGAACTATCACTCTCTAAATTTGATTTATTTTGCATATGATCACCCTTTTATCCGGATATATGATATACATCTGTTAGTAGAAATACTTTTCCTTTAAAATAAACATCTTGATATAGAGGGGGGATTATTTTGACCTCATATACTTGCACAAACTAATCTAGCTCGTTTCTTTTGTCCTTCATATATCTTACCAGACACAGTCCCTTTCTTAATATTCAATGATATTGATAAGACATCCTCATCCGTATGCCTACATCTCTGATTTAGCTCTACTGAGTATAGGTCTGTAATTGATCCTAGCTGGACAGACGAAAGAGCACAACCCACAGTCTATACATACATCGGTATTGAGTTGTCTCAACCGTTTTTTGTCTCCTTTCTTTTCAGCTTTCATTATCAACTGTGGATAGAGGTCCATGGGACATACCTCGTTGCAGTACCCGCACCTTATACACCATGTTTTATCTTCATAAGGATGAGGCTCCTTTTCAGTAAATCCAGTGACTCCTGAATCGGCCTTTGTTATCGGGATAGATGGGTCAGATATAGCGGGTCCCATCATTATAGAACCCAAGGCCACTCGTTCAAAATCGATGGCAGGAGCGTCAACAAAGTCCATTATGTGTTTTACAGGTGTACCGATCCTGACCCATAGATTCCTTCCCCCAATATCTTTTGAGTAATAAGTAATGCCTCTCGAGACCAGGGGTTCTCCTTCTCTTATCGCTTTATAGACTGCGTAAGCGGTACCTACATTATGTACCAATGCTCCCATGTCGTATGAATGTGTGTCTTGAGGTATCTCTTTACCTAATATCTCCGTGATCAATAGTCTTCCATAACCGATGGAGTAATTCGGTCTGACCCTGACTATATCTATGTTTTTTTCCCTCTTCAGTAGATTCTCGAATTCGGGTAACTCCCCTTCTTGGGTCCTGGTGGCAAAGACGATATTGTCCGCACCGATGATATACGCCATCAATTTTATCCCGTCTATCATCTCCTCGGCTCTTTCGCTAATCAACCTGACATCACAGGCGATGTTAGGATCACTCTCTTTGGCATTGATTATCAGGTGGGAAACTTTATCTTTTGCATAGGATAATTTTACGTTCGTGGGGCATATTGCTCCACCCAATCCTACTATGCCAGCTTCTTTGATCCTTTCTAGGAGTTCGTCTTTCGTGACATCTTTAGGATCTAAGGGATCGTAATACGGTTTCGTCTCTTCGTCTTCAGTCTCTATGACTACTATTCTTTCTTCATCCCCTGAAACGGGATGCTCCATCATCTTGATCTCTTTAACGATGCCGTTGACGGGACTGTGGACAGGTACTCCCCACTCCTCGTCTTCTTCGATTCCCCCTATCTTCTCCCCATATTCGACGAAATCACCTTCTTGAATCAACGGTTTCGCTTCGGGACCGACGTGCTGTCGAAGAAAGACGGTCATCTCTTCGGCGGGAGGGACTTCAGTGAATGGATCGGTGATGGCCTCTCTTTTCATACGAAGATCAAGTTCGAATCCCCCTTTCTCTTTAAATTTCCTATGAGTTCTTTCTTCGTCTATCTTCTTTTTTTTCCTAGCCATAGTATCTCACCTTTTTAGTCCACTACACTTTTGACCCTGTGCCCATAGGGTTTTTTGATCACGATCCTATCGAGAAGGGGTGTGGTCATATTCATGATGACTAGAGCAATTATCGATCCGCCCAAGAAACCGTTGAGTTGGAAAACAAAGGTCAATACAGCTAGACCTACTCCAAACAAGAACTGAGAGAACTCGGGCATAGGGGTTGATTGAGGTTCGGTGGCCATGAAGAAAGCCATGAATAGAATACTTCCACTGAACACGTGGAATGCGATCCTCATGGTTATCATATCGGCTGTAGATATGTCTCCATTTTGCCAGACTAAGGCTGCGACGATGGCTAGAATAGTCATCGTTCCCAAAGTCGAAACGACTATCCTCCATTTGTATCTGAGCCAATAGACCGCGATAGATCCGACTACTAAAACGACTATGCCCATCCCACTGCCTATCCAACCATGGGGCTGCCAGAAGAAATGAGCTTGGGTAGCACTGATCTCGATTCCGAAGAAAGGTATGGTGTCTACGAAGGCGCTCTCAAAGAAGCCCATCATGTCAGCGAAACCACCCATCATGTTGTGTTGATAGTGGTGAGGATGAAATAACATGCCGCCCTGAAGAGCCCCCTCAAACACATTGAGGGTAGCTACACCATAGAGAGCCAAAAGGACAATCGACTTCGAAGTAGCTACTGGATTCAAATATTTATGATCAAGATATTTTCCTTGTATATATTTGAAAACGAACATGGTCATAAAAGCCACGACCACCGTGACCAGATAAGGGGATTCTAAAGGCATGGCCAAACCCACTATCATCCCGGCCACTAGGGGAGAACCCGGAGAATCATACGTCGGTTTTACTCCTTTCCATCTCTGATAAGCCGTGACTGAATTATATACGACCAAAACCGTTCCTAAAGCTACTAAAATATGGAACAAAGCTTGAAGGCCCATGACCATCACCGAAGCGTATGCGATTATGGACATCAATAGGAATGTCTTCAACATCAATTCATTTTTGTCGAGACCTATATGAACATGGGGTGGATTAACAACTTTGTATGGCCTAGCCTTTTTTTCTTCTTCCAACATCTATCAAACCTCCTTCATCAAAAATAAGATCTTGATATATCATTGTTATAAACTATTTTTTGTTATTTTAACTTTATGGGAATAAATAGCTATTTCATATAGTGTCACCTAAATTATATATAAGATAGAGGCTATAACACTGAAATAGTAAGAATAGTCTGATGGAGGTATAAAGAATGCGTTGGAAGAAGATAGCCGTCACCTTAATAGGCATTGTTTTGATTTTTTCAGCTTATGCAGTTGTTGCCCTTACAACAGATCATGAAAATTTATCTGAGCAGAGATTTTTGATTGAAGAATTAGTTGTCGAAAATCTAGAAGTCAATGGTGAAGATGAACTATCGGTTATTCATGAAAATGAGTCTGTAACGGTCACAGCAACAATAACGAATGAAGGAGACGATACTATCGACGTACCTTTGGCTATAGAGTGGGATGATGAAGTCGACGATCCGCATAAAGGGACGATTTATGAAGATTTAGCTCCTGGAGAAACGGAGGATATCCAGTGGACTAGAGAAGAACACAGAACTTGGTGGCCGGATAATTTCTTAATTAGAGTTGGAGAAGAGACAGTGAACGTTATAGTTGTAGAAGATTTGAACATCATCGTTGAAGATCTAGAGGTGAACGGTGAATCTGAACATTTAGATGTCGGTGAGGGAGATCCGATCACTGTCACTGCTACGGTCACGAATGAAGGAGACGAACCTGTTGACGTGCCTTTGAACATTGCCTGGGATTATGAATTAGACCGAGGTCATAAAGGTACAGTTCTTCAAGATTTAGCACCTGGAGAGACCGATGATATCGATTGGACTCGCGAAGAACACAGTACATGGTGGCCTGATGAATATACAGTTATTGTTGGCACTGAATCTGTAAGAGTCACGGTTTTAGAAGATATTGATGTGGATATAGTAGTTGAAGACTTAATGGTGAATGGTGAACCTGATGAGGTAGAGATAGGCCTTGATGAAGAAGTGGTGATCACAGCTACGGTAAGAAACGAAGGAGATTCCACCGAAACAGTGGATCTGATAGTAGAAGGAGCACAAGACGAAGAAGGTCATTTTGGCCATACCCTCGAACTTGATCCCGGTGACTCCGAAGAGATAGAATGGGTCATGGATCAACACGCTACATGGGATGAAGGATTTTATACCATCCGATTAGGTGATGAGTCAGTAGAAGTTACCGTCGGAGAGCCAACAGATGAACCGATAGACGACGAAGTAGATTGGGATGAGATACGTATAGTGGTCGGTCTTATAATCGCAGCATTAGTAGTAGGTATAGGCATCGGGGTTTTATGGAGTAAAAAGGGATGAACCAAACCTTTTTTGATATAAAACAATTAATCTAGTCCGAGACCCATAGAAAGTACCGTTCTGATAAGAAAAAAGACAACTCAAAATTTTGAGAGTGATATGAGTAAAGGTTGAGTGGCAAAGCATTCAGCCTATCTGTTCCATAGAACGGCCGTTACCATCAAGCCGACAGAACAGAGGATTTTAGAACTTAGAATTCCAATAGGAAGCCCCACGGCTCTTCCGTGTGGGATGATGTCACCTTAACTCAGTGTTAAGACATCTCCTATGGGATAGATGGGTGCCAGCGGCCCTACCTCGATTTCAACTCATCGAAGACCGCCTCTACGTTTCTTCCGGTTTCATCGATGATTTCCTGCCATGTCTCATCATCCGGTGCGATACCTAAAATTCTAGCGATCCTCATTATGGATACGTGATAAACAGTCTGTGATCCCGGTTCCTCTTCCCAGACTACCATATTACACGGAAACAGCCCTCCTATCTTTGGACTAATATCGAGAGCTTTATCCGCTATCTTTGCGTTACAGGCACCGATGACATAGTACGGGTCT
>PUNG01000062.1 GCA_003551675.1 Thermoplasmata archaeon | reverse complement strand
TAAACTCGCTCCAACTTGCGAGGGTTCCACAGGAACAAAGTTCCTGTTCACTCTCGCTTTACTCGCTCAAAAAAAACCTTTTCGCTCCTAAAGCGAGGGTAGCCAAGCATGGCCAACGGCGCAGGACTTAAGATCAACTGTCGAAAGGGTCAAAAAAGATTGATAGGAGATCCTGTCCCATAGGGGTCCGTGGGTTCAAATCCCATCCCTCGCATCTTTTTTCAAAAAAGATGCATCAAAAACATGTGGGGCTATCTGCGATAGCCCTTAAAAAACAAGGCGGTATACAAATAGACTTTGAGTTCCATTCCTATCGCATACGCAGGAAGGCGATAGCCTTCCGAAGTAAAGAGGGACTTATGTCCCTCGAATTTTCAATATTTTTGAGTGAAACGAAAAAATTTGGAAAAGAAGGAATCTTTGATTCCTACGAATTTTTTTACTCGCTGAGCTATTGGAAGAAAAAATCGAAGGAACACGAGACCTTGTTGAAATGAAAGATCAAATTTTTCAGATATGCCCTTCCTTCAGATATTTGACCATATGAGCATCGGCTTCAAGCCAATCTTCCTCTGCCCTTTTGAATACATTTTGGGCCCTCTGTTCAACCTCTTTTTTGAGAGCTTCTTCATCGATATCAACAAACTCACCGTTTTCCATGACCAATTTGCCGTTGATTACCACGTTGTCGACTTCAGAACCCGTGGAAGAATAGACTAGATTGGGGATGAAATTTTTGAATGGTTTTGTGACAGTAGGAGTCATGTTCAACTTTTTCAAGTCGACGGTGATAAGGTCCGCTTTCTTCCCCTCTTCGAGTGTGCCTATCTTATGGTTCAAGCCCAGCACTTCACTTCCTCCTTTAGTGGCTAAGTTCAAAGCATCCCATGCGGGAAGTACCGTAGGGTCCTTCTCCTCACACTTGGTCAATAGACTGATGGTCCGCATCTCTCTGAAGAGATTATGGGCTCCGTTGCCCGGCGTCTGATCAGTTCCTAGAGCCGCTTTTCCACCATGATCTAAAAAACTTTTGATAGGAGGAACCACACCATCGATCATGCCTATGGAACTGGGACAGCCCACCATCTTTACTCCTTTCTCAGCCATCATCTTTCTTTCTTCAGCGACGGCCCCGTGACAATGAGCGGCTACAAGATTCTCTTTCAACAAACCCAGTTCGTCCAATTTTTTGACAGTTGAAGTGCCGTACCTCGTCTCTACCTGTTTCCTTTCCCTACCGCCCTGGGCAACGTGCATTTGTATCTTCCTATGGTGTACTCCGGCTCTTTCTTTTATACGTCGTAACGTTTCCTGAGTCACCATATCTAGAGCCTGAGGACCATAAAAAGGTTCGACCATGTCTCCCTGGTACTTTTTGAAAAGGCGTTCGTTCTTCTTCAAACTTTTTTTCGAGGGTTCTAGTTCGTAAAGCTCTTCTTTTCTCCCTACGATCTCGTTTATTGTCTCAGCGGCTGCCACCCTCGCTTTGAAAGGAACATATACCTCATCTATCAGGTGCTCTACGTCTCTAGAAAATTCGGCAAAGGTGGTAGTACCCGCTCTCATACCTTCCAGAACGGCTAGTTTAGAGGATGCAAGATGATCTTCGTCGTTCATGTGCCGAGCAAACGGCCCTAAAGCTTTATTCATCCACTCTATTTCAGGAACGTCTTGAGCGGCACCACGAAGAAGGGATAAACCTGTGTGGATGTGTGCATCTACGAGGCCCGGCATGGTCACATGACCTGAACCGTCTATTATCCTTTCGTATCCATTCGGGTCTATTTCACTGTTCTTTCCTACGAAAACTATGTTGTTTTCCTCTATTCCTACGGCGCCATTGGTTATCGGAGGGGCTCCTCCTTTGCAGGTCAATATATACGTGTTTACGATAGCTAAACTCATCTTGCTACTCCTTTGGACTGGACACCACTTATTCATCCTCCTGTTACAGGAGGCATTATAGCGACTTCATCACCATCCTCTAGTATCTGGTCATCCGCGGCTGTTTTCTTGTTCACAGACACTATCAATATATCTCTTATATTATCTAGTTCTGGATAGTCTTCTATGATATCTTCCACTAACTCGTTCACCTTTGTGCCCTTTTTAATATCCAAGTCCATTTTTCTTTTGCCTACGGTTTGACGAACCATCGCGAAAAATTTTACAACTATATCTATTTTCTCTGACATCATAATACCATTTTAGAACTGCTTAATATATGTTTTACCTTTCTACCCTAAGAAGAGTGACAGATCGCTTTTTCAATATCTCCTATCCAATTCGTTTTGCACTATGGTTATACACTGAGAAGATAGATAGGTTTCGGGTCCCAAGGAGAGCTTTTCTTCCGCTAATTTTTCTACTGTGTGGACCTTCTCTTCAGGCAAACCCATGTGATCGCCCAAAACAAAAACTGGATCCACATTCAACTTTTCCTTTCTTACATCTTTTCCCGTTTCGTGGAGTAGATACAAAGATCCTTTTTTCATCCTTTCTTCCAGTAACTCTTCAAACGTCTTTCTAGCTATCGCGATACCATCATGCGTCTCCAGCCAGTTTCCTTTTTTTGAAATGATGTCCTTCCTCTCAAGGGCCTTCTTTATCCAGATCGAGATACTCCTTTCGTCCGGTGAGACTTTTCTCAGCTCTCCGCCGTTAAAAGTTATCACCAGGGGGGCGTCCGGTTCTCCGTTGAGAGAGATGTAGATGCTGCTGTCCTCTCTCATACTTCCCGAAAGCCAAAGAGTAGAGATCACGCATCTCGCATTCAGATCCATCCTTCCACCGCTGCCTGGCAGGTCTTTGATGATGAAATCAGGAGTCGTCGCCCCTTTCCCCGAGTATATTATAAATTTTCGCATATTATCAGACAATGGATTGAATGATATAAAATATGCTGTTTATGTTTTTGTGACATGAAAGAGGCGTAGAAAATTTAGCAAATGATATATACTAGTAATTGTATATATAGGTGTGTAAAAAGGAGGAAACATGGCTAGAGGAAGATTGAATGATAAGGAAAAGGAGTTGGTGGACGGCCTAGAAAAAACCGGTATCCAGAAGAACACAGCTCGAGCGCTGGTATTCGTTGCCAGTAGAGGAGAAGCAAAGGCAAGAGAGATAGAGGACTCTACTTACTTAAGGCAGCCAGAAGTCTCACTCGCGATGCAGGAATTGAGAGAACTTGGATGGGCGGCAAAGAAAGACGTCAAGGAAAAAAGAAAGAAGGGAAGGCCCCATCACAGTTACTTCCTGAATAAATCTATAGAAGAGATCATCGACGAGATAAGAGAAAAAGAAGAGAAACGTATGGATGAGATCAGAGATAATCTCAAGCGTATCAAAGAACTCTCCGATTCCGTATTCTAGTATTCTAGGCCCTCTGAAGTTCTCCTTTCAAAGATTTTACAGTACTTTGTATGCTGCTCGCTTTTCCAAATCACGATTAGAAAAATATATATCCTCCCGGGATTGTAGGTTGGGTCCATAGTAGCGATGTAAGCTTATCGGGTTATCCTTGGGCTTATCTCTATGCATATCTGTGCAGACAACTATAAAAACAATACTGCTCCTGTGGTGTAGTCCGGCCAATCATCTCGGCCTTTCGAGGCCGACAACGGCCAGGGAAAGCCGATTACAGGGGTTCGAATCCCCTCAGGAGCACTTTTTAACTCCATCACTTGAAACTCCATAATCCCCTTCAGTTCAACCGCCGGAAACAACTGAAACTACTTTTAACGTCATACCATCCTCCAGTTGATGGTCTAGAGGTACGGGGCTACCGTCTAAAAGAACTATCGTGGAATCGAGATGATATCCAAGTTTACCGAGTAAAGTAGACACCGTACTGCCCTTAGGAACTTCCACTAAACCTTCTTTTTCCACTTCAACTTTCATTTTACCTTGCCTTCCTTACTGAGCGGATCAAAACAAGACCTCGCCGATCTCTTGATCCATCCTACTCAAGAATTTGTTCACGTTTTCTTTATCAGGGCCCTTTTTTATGGTCGCACCTGCGGCGATATTGTGTCCTCCGCCGCTGCCGTCTAACTCACCGGATATCTTTCTGCACAGCTCACCAAGATCTAGTCCCTTTTCCACCTGTTCTTTAGTCGCCCTCGCAGATATATCTATATCCTCATCCACCTCCGACATCCCCAAAACTGGTTTATGTTTATCCAAGATGTACAAGATACCCAGACCGGCCAACTCTCCCTTCCGTGTCTTTTTCTCTTCAAAAAAGTATTGTAGATGCTCGTACTCATCGGCTTCGACTCTTTCTTCTAATTTTTTCAGTGCACCTATCATCTCACTCCTGTAATCGTCTCTTATCTTTTTTGCCTCTTTACGGGCGCTCTTGTCCCCCAAGCACAAGGATAATCCAAGGCCCGCTCGATTGGTTCTTGCGGTCGAATTCAGTATCTTGTACAGGCAGTCCGTATCAAATGGTTCGTGCTCAGACTCATAATGTATACCCATTATAGATTCGATGACTTCGGCGTAGCGATCTTTTTTTAGCATGGACAATACCAATAAGCTGTTCAGATCTCTTTTCTTATCTTTCTTTATCGAGCCTATTTCAGCCTCGGGATCGATCTTGAGATCGTCGATGATCCTACGGATCTCCTTTTTTTCACCGGATATATCAGGAAAATAGGGGTCACAGGCTTTCATCAAGGAATCTTGGATATTTTTTCCATCGATGAACAGCTCTTTACTCTTTTGCAAGGACCCTTTTTCGACCGCTTCTTGAGCCAGTTTTAGGTTCAATCCGCTGAAACCACCTATAGCTTGCTTGTCTGCTGCAGCACCGGCTAGTCCGTAAACGGCGTCCTCCCAATTGATCTCATCGTACCAAACGGAAAGTAGTAGGGCTAGAGTGCCTCCGCTCACTTCCTGGGCTCCATCTATATCGTACTCGTGGGGGTTGATAAAGATTTTATTTTCTTCGTCCGATTCGATCATGAGATCTTCTTTTACATAATGGTGGTCCAAGACAATCACGTCTTCATCCACTGCCTGGATATCTTTTAAATGACTGTTACCGATGTCGGCAAAGATGAGGGGGAGACCCTCTGGTATCTTGTCGGGAAATCTATCGATAAAACTCGTATGAAATCCACTTTGATCTTTCATCAAACATCTTGTTAGAACAGCGGCGGCAGAGATGCCGTCGGCATCATAATGAGTTATTATCCTGAACTTGTCGTTCTTCTCCAAAATGGAGGAGGCATCATCTAATTTTTTTTTCAAGTCTTCGGGTAGATCAAAGAAATTTTCCTTCTTCTCCGATGTCATAATTGTTACTGAGTGAGCATCTCAGCCTTATCTATTGAATATTTCCAATCTTCGTCTAACTTACCTTCGCTTTTGTAATACTTCACCAGTCGTCTTATCTTAGCTTCGACCAGATTCAAGCCTCTTCGATTCGCATTGTCCTTGGGATGTTCATCGATATGTTTCTTAAGATCTACTGCTTTCTCCATCAGTGCCAAAAGATCTTCTGGTAGCTCCGGGGCTAGATCGTTTTCTTCCAATATCTCGGTGACGCTTTTATCCACGGCTAGTTCAACATCAGGCACACCGTATTGATCTCTCAATATGATACCGATCTCGCTGGCCGTGTTTCCTCGCCTTGCTAACTCTATGACCAATTCTTCTATCTTTTCCTCATCTTGAGGGACCCATTCAGGATTTTCTTCTAGGTTGGGCCGTGTTGAACCTGATCGTCCTTTTTTCGAGCTGTGCATTCTTGACATATTTTTCCTCCATGGTGATGGGTGTAAATACTGGCTCTGCTAATTTTGTTACTTGGATAGGTTTCATATATCTTCTCATACTTAAAAGTGACTATTCTCCAAAGTTGCGGTCAGCCTTCAAAGATACCTGATCATCTTATACCCATCTTCTCCGTCCGTATAAAACGAGTCAAGAGTAGCCACGACCTGAAAACCTCTTTTCTGGTAAAATAGTATGGTTTTTGTATTATTCGTCCTAACTTCCAGTGTGACTTTTGTCACGCCCTGGTTGGAACTCACTTCGATAAATTTTTTTAGCAGCTCGCTTCCTATGCCGCAGTTTCTATATAATGGATGCACGGCAAGGATCAGTACCCGTGAGATATCTTCTTGCTCCTTTATCCCGCAAATAAATCCAATGGTTTTGCCATCTACGTCGGCCACGAAAAAACCGTGCTTCCATGCTCGATCTATGGAGAGATAAAGATCTTTGGGATACTTTTCTTTGAGAGATAAGGCCGCTATATTATAGACCTCATCTAGGTCTCGTTCCATGAAGCTTCTCACAGTGTACATCCTAGACGGATATAAATGGAAGAGTCAAATATATCTTACTACGTTATGGAGAAGGTTTTATTTAATAATAAAAACGAATAAAACACCGGAATCTTTATTTACGGTTGCACACATATGCATACATACGAAGTGTCCGCTATGTTGGACAAAGAGACATTGACCAGTCAAGGAGAATTCGGGTGTAAACCTCGACTGGAGGATGATGCATTCTTCGAATGCCTACGCAGAGCGAAAGATTGCGTAGAGGAAGAACATGTGGTGGAGTGCTTCGAAAAGGTGCTTGAATTAAAAAAATGATCAGCTGTATCCCTTCACGATAATCACCCTCCCTCCTTTTTTGTTTTTTTAAAAGCTATCTGTGATCTATACTTTTCAATCGTTGTATGTAGTCAGTGCTGAGTCCGTGTTCCTCCGCACCTGAGAGTATGGTTTTCATATATCCTCGTGAAGGTTTCAGCTCCATCTCTTTTTTATATTCCACCGCCATATTGACCAAATAAGTCAGAACGGTTTTCCATTCATCACCTATCTTTACGGGTAGATGTTGTCTTCTATACATCCCCACTTCCATCTTATTTCGGAGCTTCCTTCCTTCATACCGGTCAAGTTCCTTAATATCTTTTTTCTTTAATTCATATACGATCCCTTCGATCCTTTCTTCAGGATGAGGTAAGATATCCGCCACACCTCCTTTCCATCCCTCGGAGTAAACAGTAAAGGCTAGTTTCCATCCGGGCAGATCCGCTCGTTGGGCACTTTTTACTACTACTCCTCTTTCCTCCATCTGTTGTAAATTTAGATTGCTTCCGTAGGCGAAATACTTCACTTCATCTTTCATAAGAGCTCGCGTGAAATATGGATAGGAATTATTAAGGTATTACGTTTTAGAGGTCTTGATGAAGATACTACATCAGGATAGAAGAGAAGGTAAGATAAAGATCAGGATCGATAACCTTGACGATCTCTGGCACCTGAAAAACATCATAAAAGAAGGTGATGTAGTTTCGGCTCTCACATACAGAAGAGAAGAAACACAACGTGACAAGCTCCGCTCGGATAGAGGTGAAAAGAAAAAGATGAGATTAGATATAGAGGTGGAGAAGGTAGAATTCCATGAATTCACGGACCGTTTAAGAGTTTTGGGCGTGATAATCCGGGGACCTCAAGACCACGGATCATACCATACCCTTAACCTCACCGAAGGGGACAAACTCACCATTATAAAAGAGTGGAAAGAGCACGAGTTAGGAAGATTAAAAGAAGCGGTGGAGAGGAGTGAAGAACCATTGATCACATTTGTGGCTTTGGAAGAAAATGACACGACCATAGCGATCTTGAGGCAGTACGGAGTCAAGGAGATGGTCAATCTCACACCGAACATGGGAGGAAAGATGTACGATTCTGAGAGGTTGAGTAAAGACGACTACTTTGACATGATAATAAAAAAATTGAAGGCCATAATGGACCCTGGAGAACCTTTGGTCATACTGGGGCCCGGGTTCACTAAAGAGGATTTTTTCGAATACTGCAATAAACATCATCCTGAATTTGTAAAACATGCGGAGGTGGTACCTGCAGGGGAGGGGGGCCTTACAGGGGTGCACGAGGTGTTAAAAAAGGGAAAGGAAAGAGGTACCTTGGACGGACAACGTATGGGATACGAGAGCGAAAAAGTCGAAGAACTTTTAAAAGAGATAAAAAAAGACGGTGCTTACGCATATGGACCGGACAAGGTAAAAGATGCGGTGGAAAGAGGAGCGGTGGACACGCTACTTATATTGGACGAACAGGTTAGAGAGGAACTGGGAGAAAGACTTATGAAGAGGACGGAAGAGTTGGGTGGAGAGGTGATCGTGATAAGCAGTACCCACGAAGGTGGGGAAAAATTGGATGCGTTGGGAGGTCTGGGTGCGCTTCTTAGGTACAAGATAGAGTGACGTAAAAACATAGAAGGTGGTAGATATATCTAAGGGAAGCGATAGAGAGATGGACAAGGCTAGAGTGAGTCGTGGTCCGGAAACGTATCTCTATATCTATCACGAATAATATTGGTTTTGATCCTTTTCATCATCATCGCCGGAGTGTTAGCCGTGAACGACATGGGTTTTCATCTTCGCGGAAATGTTTGTTTAGGAAATCTATGTATAGTGGGCGTGGGTTATTTCGCATTCCTGATCGGAGGTATAATCGTAGGTCTATTTTCAGATGATGAAAAGTGAATAGACGGGACTTTTTGAAAGAAAGCGCTTCTACGACCGTAATCTACTTATCTGTTATCATATTTCCGTCTAATCGCAGGGATAATATGACCGTAAAAGTAGGAATAAATGGATATGGAACCGTTGGGAAAAGAATTGCAGACGCCGTATCTCAGCAGGACGACATGGAAGTGATAGGAGTTGCAAAAAGAAGTCCGACCTACGAAGCCGAGATGGCCGCAGAGAAAGGTTACCCTTTTTACGCCGCCTCGGACAAGTACATGGATGACTTTGAAAAAAAGAACATCCCGGTGGAAGGGATGCTAGAAGATCTTCTGGAGAAGGCGGATATAATCGTTGATGGAACTCCCAAGAAAGCGGGGTACAAACCGATATACGAAAAAGCGGGAGTCAAAGCTCTATGGCAGGGTGGAGAAGATCACGAATTGACTGGACTGTCTTTCAATTCCATGGCGAATTACGATGAAGCCTACGGAGCAGACTACTTGAGAGTGGTCTCTTGTAACACGACCGGTTTGCTGAGAACCTTGTATCCTCTTCACCAAAAAGTGGGTATAGATAACTGTAAAGCGGTGATGGTGAGAAGAGGTGCGGATCCATGGGATACTTCAAGAGGACCCATAAACTCCATCGATCCCGTGCTGAACATACCTTCCCACCACGGGCCGGATGTGAAGAGCGTAGTACCTGAAATAGACATACAGACCACCGCGGTAAAAGTTCCCAGCACTATAATGCACTTGCACAGCGTGATCGTCGAACTTGAAAAAGAGGTAGATACACAAAAAGTGATAGACATATGGGATGAAACACCTCGGATCAAATTCTTCGAGGCTTCGCAAGGAGTCAAATCTACTGCCATGGTGATGGAGTGGGCAAAAGACAGGAACAATCTTAGGGGAGACATAAACGAAATAGCTGTCTGGAAGGACGCGGTCAAAGTGGAAGGTTCTACCCTCTATTACTACCAAGCTATACATCAAGAGAGTGACATAGTACCCGAAAATATAGACGCGATACGGGCCATGTGTAAGGTGGAAAAAGATAACGAGAAGAGCATCCAGATGACCAACGATGCCATGGGTATAGAGTAGTGAGAGACATGTTGGTATGCCCGTTGGACTACAGGTACGGCAGAAACGAGATGAAGTCCGTATTCAGTAAAGAAAATAAAACGGACAAACTGTTGAAAGTTGAAGCCGCTCTAGCGAGAGCTCACGCGGAACTTGGAAATATACCTGAAGAAGCTGCGGAGATAATAACCGAAAACGCAACAACGAAAATAATCGAGTGGGAAGAGATCGAGAGAGTGGAGAAAGAGGAGACGAAGCACGACATAATGGCTCTAGTGAAAGTTTTGGGCGAAGAATGTGGTGACGCCGAGAAGTATATCCACTTGGGTGCCACTTCCAACGATATAATAGATACCGGTATGGCGTTACAGCTCAAGGAAGCCGTTGAGGTGCTCGAAGAGGACCTTAAAGAGTTGAGAAGGACCCTCTCCGCAAGAGCAAAAGAGCACAAAAGTACGGTGATGATAGGTAGGACCCATGCTCAGCACGCCGTACCCATGACCTTCGGGTTAAAACTGGCGGTTTACGTCTCTGAGATAGATAGACATATAGAAAGGTTAGAAGAGGCTAAAAAAAGAATCCTTGTAGGTAAGATGGGCGGCGCGGTAGGAACCGGTGCCGCCTTTGGCCAGGACGCAAAAGAGTTGCAAGAGCTGGTCATGAACGACCTCGGCTTGGGGATCGATAAAGCTACGGGGCAGATAGTCGGTCGTGACAGGTATGCGGAATTGATCTCTTTTGCCGCCAATGTTTCCGCTTCACTGCAGAAGTTTTCCACCGAGGTGCGAAATCTTCAAAGACCGGAGATAATGGAAGCGGCTGAATCCTTCGAAACGGAAAAGCAAGTCGGTAGTTCGACCATGGCCCATAAGAAGAATCCTATCTTGGCGGAAAATATATGTGGGCTAGCCAGAACCCTGAGAGGTTTTGTCGCACCTACTTATGAGAACATGATACTTTGGCATGAACGCGACCTTACGAACTCTTCTTCCGAGAGGATCACCGTTGCCCATGTTTTAGTCCTCTTAGACGATATATTGAACAAGAGCGAGAAGCTGTTCAAAAACTTGAAAGTTTTTCCTGAGAACATGAGAAAGAACATAGATATGAGCGACGGTCTCGTGATGGCTGAAGCCGTCATGATCCATCTCACGGAAAAAGGTCTTAGCAGGCAGGAAGCTCATGAGATCATGCGGGAAGCGGCCATGGAAGCTAGGGCGGAAGGAAAACCGCTAAAAGAAAAACTCATGGAAAAAGAAGATGTGATGGAAGTCACCTCTGAAGTGGAGTTGGAAGAAATGTTCGATCCCGAAGAGTATCTGGGCAGGTCCGAAGAGATAGTGGATGAGATAGTGGATTGATCAAGCTAACCCTTTTCTTTTTTTACTTTTTCCAAGGCTATCGAAGATGATCACATCAAATAGATGTTCATAGCTAAAGTAAGATGCTTCCTATCTGAAATATCAAACCGCCGATCAACATGGAAAATATAACGGTAAAAGCCAAGATGCCCGCGGAAACCTTAGCACCGAACTCTTTTGCGATCACACCTAAAACCGCCACACACGGTACGTAAAAGAGGGCTATCACAGCACCCACGAAGAGCTGCAGGTTGGTAAGGTTCATCTCCAACAGAGGTAGTACCGCTAGTTCTCTTCTAAATATTCCTAGTATGAGAGGGGTGGACGCCTCGGAAGGTAGACCAAGCCATCCCGTTACCAATGGCTCCAATAACATGCCTATGTGGGCTAGTATACCTGTTTCGTAGAGAACGGCGGCAGCTCCGATGATATATATCATCGGAACCGCGCCGTTGGTAAGAAAGTGCTTTACCCTTATCCATAACTTTTTTCCAAACATCTTCCAGTCGGGAACTAGAAGTTCTGGTACCTCCTGTATCATGGGAGTTTTTTCGACTTTGAATAATTTACCTAGTAACAGACCGGATAAAAAAGCTGCGCTCAAAGAAAACAAGAATATCAGAAACACCAACATGATGGAACGCTCGGCCAGAAGAGCGATAAAGGCACCGGACTGGGCTACACACGGTACCGATAAGCAGACCATCGCGGATACAATCATCTTTTTCTTTTTATCGGTCATGGTCCTTGTAGACATAATAGAAGGGATGGCGCACCCGTAACCCAGTAGAAGAGGTATTATGGCGGAACCGGAGAGTCCCATCTTGGTGAACAGACCATCCAATAGTACAGCCAGTCTAGGCATATACCCACTATCCTCCAATATGCTTAAAGCGGTGTAGAAAGAAATTATATACGGCAACACAAGGCCGATGGGCCATTCGATGGCTTTGATCAAAAATCCATACTCCCCTACCAGTATATTTCGAACAGTGCCCTCGGCTGTAAAACGTTCTACTGCTGCTATGATTGGCGGAAATATAACACTATCAAAAAAAGGTAAAAATATGAATCGTCTCATCGCTAAGCCAGCACCTATAACCAAAAGGAACATCAAACCTAATATCAAAAAAGCTAAAGGTATCCCAGGAAAAGGTTTTACTAGAAGATCGCTCCAACGGTTCTTTCTACTTTTATAGTCGTCTTTAGACCCTTTTTTTACATTTTTATCCAGATCTTCGGCTAGATCCCAGTCAGCTTTGTTTTCTTTACGACTGGTATCTATTTTTCCTTCCACCAGATCGTTGATCGATTCCTTCAATTTGCCGATGCCACGTCCCTTGGTTGCAACCGTTGTGATCACAGGTATATCCATCGTTTTGGATAGATATTCGACGTCAAGACTTTCTTCTATCAGGTCTACCCTGTTTATCACTGCAACAGTAGGGATATCTTTCTCTAGAACCTGCATGAGGAGATATAGGCTGCTCTCTAAATTTTTAGCGTCAAGAACACACACGACTCCGGCAGGGTCAACCTCTAACATCTCCACCGCTATACGTTCCGCCTGATTAGAGGCGTCTAAAGAATAGGTGCCGGGAACATCGATGAGTTCGTACTCTTTTTCACCGGCCGTAGCTTTTCCCTTTTTAAAATCCACCGTAGTACCGGGATAATTTGCCATGCCTACATCTAAGCCGGTCAAACGATTGAAAAGAACACTTTTTCCTACATTTGGAGGTCCTATCAGAAGTACTTCCATAAAAGGTCCTCACGCCACTGCTATGTTTCCTGCGATGTCTCTGTCTATGGCGGCCTCTCTACCCTCAACAGAGACGAGAAGCGGCCCACCTAAAGGTTGTCTACTTTTCATCTTGACTCTTTTTCCCTCTCTGATACCCAAAGCGTTCAAACAGGAATGTTTAGGACAGGATAGGACCTTAGCTTCCTCACCGATCTTTACCGTTTTTAAAGAACGGCAGGAGATAGGGGATCTTTTGCTCTCATTACAGTTTTGCCTACACTTCTTTTCCTTAACGGCCACGATGGATCTTTTACCCATACTCTGGTCAACGCAGCAGTGTTTTTTTGTGTATGCCGAGGGATCCACGGAGCGGTAAAAGCATTTAAGATGGTTTTTGGGGACTCTATAAACGACCTTTCCACCGAGCTTTATCTCTTTGAATATATTACACAAGATATCGTCCTTGGGTTCTACATGGAAGGGGATCCAGACAGCATCGTAATCTGAGTAATCGATGTTTCGTCCGTCGTCCAAGATAAATTCGACATCAGCCAACATCTCTTTAGAATGCCGGATCGCACTCGGATCTCGATCCAAACCGGTGACGTTGAAACCTTTTTCGGCTAGATTTTGAACGGTCATAGGAAAAGGGCCGCATCCTACCACTATTATATCCGCATCGCTCTTTAATTCTGCAAGTTCAAGCTCCTTCTCGATAACATCTTCATAGAAGACTTTGTGATAAATGCTACCGAATTTTTTGAAACGACAACCGAGCTTTTCGATGGATTTTATCATCTTTTTATCTGCGCTCTCAAAGCTTTCCGATGGTGTGACCATGTTAACAAGGGTAAAAGAGAGGAGGTTTATAAAGTTTAGGTTAACCTAAAGATTTAAATGCATGATAGGTAAATATACTCATACATGAAAGCGATACAGCGATTTACCGCGTCTTTAGAAAAAGTCCTTCACGATAATCATTCCCTGTTCAGGTTGTACGCAGCACCATACGAAAACGTGGTGAAAAGGGAGATAAAACTAGGAGATATCTCTTCGAACGATACGATTTTGAACCTCGGCTGCGGCGCACTACCTTTTACCGCAGTTCACTTAGCAGAGGTCAGTGGTGCCGAAGTTTACGCTGTAGATAAAGATAAAACGGCGTTGATTAGAGGGAAAAAATTAGTCCAGTCTATGGGGTTATCCCACCGGATACATTTTTTGAAAGACGACTGCATGGAAGATGTTCCCGTGCACTTCGATAAGGCTTTGGTCGCTCTCCAAGTCGAGCCGAAGCTACGGGTTGTGGAAAACTTGCTTTTTGAAAGAAATGGTCCCGTTATCGTGCGCGCACCGAGAAAAAGGTTCGAAGATACATACGGCGAAATACCTGATCGTGAACCTAAAGGTGAAGTGAAACATAATATGTTGACCTTCAATAGATCAGTCCTATTCGATCATTAAAGTGAAGATCATGAATAAAAAACTGTTGTTATGGGTTTTTGGTATAATTCTCCTAACCTTCATAACGATCATCAGCGGTTTTGGAGAGATCGTATCCATCTTATCGAACTTAGATATCTTTATATTGTTACTCTTTATCGTATCACTCTGTTCCCTTCAATTGATCACTCTTTCTTTGACTTCTTATCAATGGTATTATCTGTTCAGAGAAAGTGCGGAGAAGATACCTTTCAGTAAAATTTTTTTGATAAATCAGACAGGCGGTTTTGTCGAAAGCGTGACCCCCTCGTCCAAGATGGGAGGTGAAGTCACCAAGCTTTATCTTTTTAATCATCTCAGAGGTATAGGCTATGAAAAGCTGACTTCTTTACTTTTAGCTCACAAGTACATATCGTTAGTTCCTTTTCTTCTATTGTGTCTTTTGACTCTAGTGCTAACTTCCTTCTTCTATACTATGCCTTTTCTCGTCTACGCTTCTTTCGCCTTGTTAGCTGTTATCACGTTTCTTCTTTTTTTACTCATCTATCATGAAGGAAAAAGTAGAGGATTGCCGGAACATCTAGATATCGGACCTTCAGGTTTTGATAAGTTATACGGCAAATTCAGAGCAGCGGTTTGTTTTGTTCAAAGAGCTTCAAATTCGACCCAAAATATCCTCACGCCTAAGACCCGCAACAGTCTTTTTATGGTCTCTCTCTTGGTTTGGGTATTGTATCCTTTAAAGATCTATGTGACCGCACACGTTCTTGGAATCCAGATCAGTTTTCTTCTTGCAGTGGTCGTTACCTACGCCGCATATCTGGTCAGTATGTTACCCATAACGCCCGGCGGTCTCGGCACTTTCGAAGGAAGCATGGCGCTCGTTTTGAGACTGAACGGTTTCCTTTTTGCCGAGGGCATGGCTATAGCCTTATTAGCAAGGGCGATAACATTCTGGTTTCCTCTTTTAGTATCTGCTGGGAGTACCATGTATCTGATAAAAAAAGAGGATGTCGAGGTGTTTGGACACAGGATAGTTTGATCCAAGATGACTTATTTACACTTGCATGAGCACCAAAAGATTTTTTAATAACATATGATATGTTATTCATATGAACGGTCATTTATACAAGTGCCTAAACAATGCCAATCGAAGAAAGATACTTTACTGCATAGGGAAGGAGGAAAAGTGCGTTAACGAGATAGCTGAATGTTTGGACCTAGAACAATCGCTGACCAGCCATCATCTAAAGGATCTGTACGACTGCGGCCTCATCGAGAAGAAAAGAAAGGGGAAACGTATCTATTACAAAGTTTCAGAACCCGAGATAATAGAGATATTAGAGAAAGGAAAAGAGCTGGGAGATAGATTGGAAAAAAGGTGCTGATCATGTCGGAAGGATATGAACTCGGTTTCTTCGAAAGATATCTTACGGTTTGGGTCGGAATCTGCATGGTGATCGCGCTAGTATTGGGAAATGCATATCCAGGTCTGGCGGAGACTTTCGAGGCCTTTGAAGTTTCAGGTTACTCTGTTCCAGTGGTGATAGTCCTTTTCCTGATGATCTATCCTATAATGGTCCAGACACCTTTCCAAAAGATCATCCGAGCGGGGAAGTCGACCAAACCGATCCTGACCACTTTAGGACTCAACTGGGGGATAAAACCGTTCCTGAAAGCGGGCCTTGCATGGTTTTTCTTTGCTGTCATATTTGCTCCATGGCTGACACAGGATCAGATCGGACCTATAATCGGAGGGATGATACTCTTGGGTATAGCGCCGTGTACCGCCATGGTCTTGGTATGGTCCTATCTTTCTAGAGGTAATATGGGACATACTATCGTGGTGACTGCGATAAATTCCCTCTCCATGCTGGTGCTTTATGCCCCTCTTGCTATCATACTCTTACCCATAGCGGACGTTGCTGGAGAAGGTGTCGGAGTGCCTGCGGGCCAGATAGCCTTCGGTGTGCTAGCCTACATCGGTCTGCCTCTCGCGGCCGGTTACGTCACCAGGAAGAAGCTTATACAGCGGCGAGGGCGAGAATGGTTCGACCAGTTCACCGATAAACTTCATTACGTGTCGGTTTTGGCGCTTCTCTTCACCATCGTTGTTATAGTTTCGCCTCATTCTAGAACCATACTAGATCAACCGATCATAGTCCTTATGATCGCTGTTCCCTTGATCATACAATTCATGATAATGTTCATCATCTCATACTGGACCGCTAAAAAAGTAGGACTACCATATGAAGATGCTGCACCGACGGCTCAGATAGCGACAAGCAACCATTTCGAAGTGGCTATCGCCATGTCTATAACGATCTTCGGTATCGATTCTTTGGCTACATTGACGGCGGTGACGGGTCTGTTGATAGAGGTACCGATAATGCTGATAATCGTACAGATATGTCTGAAAACTCGACATTGGTTCCCGAAAATTAAGAAAGATGAAGGAACTGCTAAAAGTCCCTCTTAGGTCTATAGCTTCAAGATAATATCTGGTAGCAGTCTCGATCCGTTGACTTCAGTTTTCCTCCTTTCTTCTTTGGATCAGTCCTCTTCGTCGTCGGTCTCTTCGTCGTCGGTCTCTTCATCATCGGTCTCTTCATCATCTACAGGTGCCTCTTTCCCCTGCAAATCTTTCTTTTCATCTTTCTCTTCGTCATCTTTTTTCTTTTTTCTTTTTCGTCTGGGTCGAAGTCTCAATCGATGGAAGAGTAGGAGCTCGATGGTTTCAGAGATGAAAAGTTGTTTTTTGTAAAAATCAAGATCTCTATTCAACTGTAACTGTGCGTCGATCTGGATCCTTATCAATGCCCGCCTGAGCTCTTTACTCTTTTCTACATCTAATATATCGGAGACCAAGAAGGGAAACTTTTCCGGATAGTCTAAAGCCTCCGCTATGGGGATCCATTCGTCTCTCAGATCTTCTACACCTTCTTCACCCTGCAGTACTTCTATCGTTCTTCTTGTGAATCGCTTCCCGTCTATCTCCATGTAGTTAGGATATCTTTTTGTCTCATTTCTCTTCATATTGAATATGATAATAGGGAAAGATGTAATTTAGTGTTGTCCCTTGTGTTGAAAGAGGAAGATCGTTTTTTTACTCCTCGTCCTCCTCTTTGTCCATCTTCCACGTCTCAACCTCATCATCACCAGTAGATTCTTTCACCTCTTCTAAAACTTCCCTGGCGTTCTTTTCGGCCTGTTCTCTTATCTTTTTTCTATCCTTGTCTTCTTCCTCTCTTGCCTTCTTCTCGATGGCGTCGATCCTTTCTTTCATCTCAGTTCTACCGGGTATCTCTCCGAGGATCTCATCGGCTTTCCCGACTATTTCTTCTAGAGACTGAATATCCACCGGTTCCCTGCTGGGTACTTCTCTAGAGGCTCCTAGATAATTCGATGCGCCTTCCATCAGTTTTGTAACTTCGAATGGGAAAAGGATCTTCGTGGATTCGCCTTGAGACATGTTTTTGAGCGTGTCTAAAGACAGATAGGTCAACGCTTTTTCGTCCAATGTATTAGCGCCTAGTGAAAGCACTCTTAGCCTTTGTCCTTCACCTTGCGCCTCCAAGATCTTTTTCATCCTGGTACCTTCAGCGTTCAATATCCTGCTCTGTCTCATACCTTCGGCATTCAGTATCTTCGATCTTCGGTTACCCTCTGCTTCAAGTATGGCGGAGCGTTTCTTTCCATCGGCTCTCAAGATAGCCGCTCTCCTCTGCCTTTCCGCTGCAGTCTGTTCCTCCATGGCATCTTTGACCTGTGGTACTGGATCGACTTCCCTTATCTCTACAGATTCCACTCTAACTCCCCATGCATCGGTGGCCTCGTCCAACACCTGTCTGAGATGAGTGTTTATCCTCTCCCTGTTGTAGAGTATTTCATCCAACTCCATATCACCTATCACCGATCTCAGTGTGGTCTGTGCCAAGTTGATGGTAGCGGCCTTGTAATTCGTGACTTCAAAATAGGCCTTCTCTACATCTACGACTTTGATGTAGATTATAGCGTCCACGTTGGTGGGGGAATTGTCTTTGGTGATCACCTCTTGTCTTGGAACATCCAATACCTGGGTCCTCAGATCTAATTTTATGACTTCAGAGATGAACGGATGCACTATACTGACGCCGGGCTCAAGGGTTTTTCTAAAGTTTCCTAATACTATCCATATCCCCTGCTCGTAGGGCTGTACTATCCAAAATGCGGTCCTACCTGCCACTATGGCAAAGATGATCACTATTATCACCAGACCGACCACCCATGCGGTGGTTCCCTCTATCATCTGCAGACCTAACCATCCGATTTCTCCTAACATTCTTTTTCCTCCATTATCAACCAGATCAATTCAATCTTTCCACGACCACATGTACTCCTTTAGATTTTTTAACTCTTACTCTCGCTCCCTCTTCGATCTTTTCATCGGCCGTAGCGCTCCATCCTCCGCCGATCTCGTCACCAACTTTTACTTTTCCCGAGATCTCACCTGGTTTGATCTCTTTGATCACGATGCCTTCCTTACCTTCCAAAGACGTGGTCATGGTCGTGGTAGGTTTAGAGGGAGGAGAAATATACTGATAATACCTCATGGAAAGGAACATCATAGGTAAAACCACCAGCGCCACGATCAGCGGCGTCCATAATGAGAGTAGATCGAAGTCCGGAACCGCTATGATTATAAATCCCAGGGTGATCAGAACACCCGCAGGTATAGCTATAAAAAAGCCCGGTTCTGCCGCCTCCATGATAAACAAGATTATCCCCACTGCTATCAACACGATTCCCCATGTCATCATACCAACATAACAATAAGGGTATTTTTAATTTTCGTTCCGAATCAAAGATAGCTCGTCACTCATCTCTTTCTACTGCATATGGCGTATTCGTCCCCGTCGAAGAAGACCTCTCTATCGGGATTCTCCTCCTGGATTTTTTTGATCATATCCTGGATATCGCCTATGCCGATGGATTCGTCCTGCTTATCTATCTTCACGTGGATTTTTACATCCATTATTGTGCCTCGTTCTTTTAACCATGATGCCGATTGACTACTTATAGATTGTGACCGTTTTACAGGTAACTAAGGTGGGCGTCGTTCTTCCAAAAAATTCACCGTCTCCTTGAACTCATCTATTGTGTCCATACGTACGGTGGAGATCGATATTTCTTCTTCGTCTCCGCACTCATCCACAGGAACACCGGTGGGTGCTACTATACGGCTATTTCCAAAGTAAGTGAATTTGTCGTCAGCACCTATACAGTTCGCAGCCGCTAGCCATACTTGATTGTCCAACGCCCTGGCGCTGGTCGCTAACTGCCACTGTGGTTTGAAAGGGTCGGGCCAATTTGATGGTACCAATATGAGTTCGGCGCCCTTGGATCCGAGGTCTCTAGCAACTTCAGGAAATATCGCATCATAGCATATCATCAGACCTATCTTACCGTATTCCGTTTCAACCACCACGGTCTCGTCTCCAGCACATATATTATCCTGTTCGTCCATGAAAAGGTGCATCTTTCGATAGGTGGCTATAAGTTCTCCGTCGGGACTTGTGAAAATCGCCGTATTGTATACATGGTCCTCTGTTCCCTCGAGCATGGAGCCACAGATATACACACCGTTATTTTTAGAGATGTCCATCAATCTTTCTACCGTGTAGCCGGGAACTGGCTCTGCAAGGACGTCACATCCATCGGAACCACCACCTATGGAAAAGTATTCGGGCAGTACCACGAATTTAGCACCTTGTCGAGAAGCCTTTTTCACCTTTTCTGCAGCCTTTTCAATATTCTTTTCCTTATCATCCGAAGCCGGATCGTATTGGACTACCGCTACTTTGAAAGCTTCCATTTGCTCATCACCTTTTTCTTCCCTATAGTCTTCTTACATGTATAGTTTTTCTTCCGTGACTCAGGGGTAAAAACTTATAATGGAGTTATATATGGAGAAATCGATGGCCTTGAAAGATAAGATAGAGGAGTTGAAGGAAAAAAACCACGCCGTTATAGTCGCCCACAACTACCAGATAGGGGCGATCCAAGATATTGCTGATTATGTCGGAGACTCGTTCGGGTTGGCTAAAAAAGTTGCCGAGTTAGACGTATCAAATGTGATCTTCTGCGGCGTAGATTTTATGGTGGACTCCGCCGTAATACTCAACCCTGACAAAGATATCATTCATCCCGAGCCCAAAGCTACCTGTCCCATGGCAAAGATGGTGGATCAGGAGGAACTTGAACGGTACAGGAAAGAAAATCCTGACACCTCCGTGGTATCATACGTTAACACCAATGTTGAAACCAAGGCAAAATCCGATATATGCTGTACCTCGTCTAACGCCGTGAAAGTGGTCAAGAGCGTGGACAGTACCAAGGTCCTTTTTTTACCAGACAGGAATCTAGGAGACTACATAAAACGGTTCGTCGAAGACAAAGAAATTGACATATGGGAAGGCTTCTGCGGTACCCACGACAACATCAAACCATCTCATGTGAAAGACCTGTTGAAAAAATTTCCTGAAGCCGAAGTAGTAGTACACCCTGAATGTGATCCAAAGGTAGTAGATATGGCAGATCACGTCGAATCCACCGCGGGGATACTAAAAAGAGCAAAACAGTCCCGTGCTAAACACATGATAATCGGCACCGAAAGGGAGATGGGGCATCGATTGAAAAAGGAAGCACCGGGTAAAGAATATCACTTCCCCGGAAACCCGGTCTGCCAGAACATGAAGAAGATAACCATGGAAAAAATGATCCATTCTTTGGAAAATCTTGAACCCGTCATAAAGGTGGATGAGAATATCGCGATCAAAGCCAAAAAACCTTTACAAAGGATGGTCGAGATAGGAAGAGGAAAATGAAAGATGATCTGGTAGATGAGAATATAAATACCGATTTTTTGATAGTCGGCAGTGGTATCGCCGGCTTGTACACCGCCATGAAACTCAGCACTCTGGGAAACGTGATCGTTATAACTAAAGGAGAAAAAAAAGAGAGCAGCACCCAGTATGCTCAAGGAGGTATCGCGGCCGTACTAGATAAGGGAGATTCTTGGGACTTACACATGAAGGACACGCTCGATGCAGGTGATGATTTCTGCGACGAAGAAGCCGTTCGTACTTTGGTAAAGGAAGGTCCTGACAGAGTAAAAGAGCTCATCGAGCTGGGCACCCGTTTTGATTATATTGAAGGTGAACTAGACCTTGCCAAAGAGGGGGCACATAGTCGAAGAAGGGTACTCCATGCAAGAGGCGATGCCACGGGTGAGGAGATCAGGGAATCTTTGACCGAACATATAATCGCTCTAGAAAATGTAGAACTGCATGAAAGAACGTTCTTAGTAGACCTACTGGTCCATGAAGATTCCTTCGCAGGTGCTCTGTGCTGGGATAAAAACGCTTCCGAACTTCTGTTTTACCACGCCGTGTACGGCATCTTGGCCACGGGAGGATGCGGTATGGTTTACGAGAACACTACGAATCCAGAAGTCACTACGGGAGACGGAGTGGCAGTAGCCTATAGGGCCGGCGCTAACATAAGAGATATGGAATTTATACAGTTCCATCCCACCGCTCTGTACGATCCAAAAGGTGATCCCTTCCTTATTTCGGAAACGGTGAGAGGTGAAGGAGGTTTCTTGAGGAACGAAGACGGTGAGCGCTTCATGAAAGATCACCATGAAGATGCAGAACTGGCTCCTCGTGACGTTGTGGCCAGGGCCATAATCGAAGAGGCTGAGAAATTCGGAAAAGAGCATGTTTGGTTAGACGTCACGCACCTTTCTCCAAAATATCTAGAAGGTAGGTTCCCAAACATCTTCAAAAAATTAAACGAAAGAGGGATAGACCCGACCCAACGATGGATCCCCGTTGCACCATCGGCGCACTACATGATAGGAGGTGTCGAGACGGACCTGTACGGGCAAACAAGCATGAACAACCTTTACGCATGCGGGGAAACCGCCTGTGCCGGTGTCCACGGTGCCAACCGCCTTGCTAGCAATTCACTGCTGGAAGGTATCGTTTTTGGGCACAGGATATACGAAAAAATAAAAAGGGAAGGTTTTAAGAAGAACCATGACCATCGTTATCCCGAAGATTTGGATACTCCTTCCTTAGGTATAAAGGAGCCAAAGATGGAAACATTGAAAAAAGAGGTAGGGGATAACATGATGCGATATGCAGGGATCAAAAGGGAAAGAAAAGGTCTCTCAAAACTCATCAGGTGGTTGGAAAGAAAATTGAAGGCCGCCGAGGATGTAGATGGATGGAATACAGACGATCATGAAGTGAAAAATATGTTGACCGTCGGGCTTTTGATATCTAGGTCGGCTTTACTGAGGGAAGAAAGTAGAGGAACCCACTACAGATCAGACCATCCCTATAAAAAAGAAGCATGGAAAAATAAACATGTTGTTTTAAATAAAGAAGAGGGTAGTTAAGATGGACGAATTCAAGATAAGAAAAATAGTCACCCAGGCCATAGAAGAAGATATAGGTACAGGAGATATAACCACGGAAAGCGTGGTAGAGGATGAGGAAAGATCTTCAGGCAAAATAAAGTTCAAAGAAAACGGCGTTTTAGCGGGCCTACCAGTGGCTGAACTCGTTTTCAAAGAGATCGATGACGGCGTGAATTTTCAAGCTTTAAAAAAAGAGGGACAGACCATAAGACCCGGTGAAGTGGTGGCGGAAGTATCAGGAAGGTCCGCCAGTATATTGAAAGGGGAACGGCTGGCTTTGAACTTTCTTCAAAGGTTGTCCGGGATCGCAACTAAAACGAGAAGGTACGTCAAGGAAGTCGAGGATTACGATGTAAAGGTGGTTGACACTCGAAAGACCACGCCAAACCTTCGTATTTTAGAAAAGTACGCCGTAAAGATAGGTGGAGGATACAACCACAGGATGGGACTTTACGACGCCGTGCTCATCAAAGACAATCATATCCGCTCCGCCGGCGGCATAGAAGAAGCTGTTGCTAGGGTCGGCCATGAACACACCTTGAAGATAGAGGTGGAAGTGGAATCCGTTGAAGATGTTAAAAAGGCTATTAGAGTCGATGTAGACATCGTCATGTTGGATAATATGTCCATGGATGAGATGAAGGAAGCCGTAAGGATCATAGGAGACGAAGCGGTAGTCGAAGCTTCCGGAGGTATAGATATCCACAACATAAAAGAGGTAGCAGCCACTGGAGTCGATGTAATATCCATAGGTGCTTTGACCCATCAGATAAGTTCTTTGGACATATCTCTCGATCTATTTTGAGCTCACACCTTAGCAATAATTTTAAGTAAAAAGATACATTTACCATAAACGATGGGTACAGACATCGAAGATAAATCGGAAAGGCTTGTGGAGCTTTCAGAGAAGGGTTTTTCATTAAAGGAGATAGCGGACGAATTGGACAAGCCCCTTGAAGACATACAAAAGCACATCATGGGTGATCCTGAGATGTCAAAACGGTTGAAGACCTTGGCGTTAGAGTCCAAGGCATTTCGGATGTTCGAAGAGGGGGAAAAACCCGAAGACATGGTAAAATCCGGTTTTTGTGAGGCCGATAAGGCCGAAGTCCTATTTCAAAAATATCGATCCATCATAAGCGAGGGAAAAAAAAGTAAGAGGTCCATGCAAGACAAACTTGCAACCCAGATCGGTCTATTGGGCAGCAGATTATCACAACTGGAGATCAAGATCATGGACTCTACGCTCCTGCCAAAAACTTTCCAGTGCCCCTCCTGCGGCCACGAAGACAAGTATGCCGTCGCCCTGATCTGCAGAAGATGTGAAAACGTCAACCTCCATGTACCGGACCCACAGATAGACGTAACTTCTCGAAGCAGGCCTCTACTAGACCATCTGACCAGCGATCCGGAAAAAAAAGAAGAAAACGATGAAGAATGATTTTTTAACTGATGTATGAGATAACGTCCATCTCTCTCTCCAATATGTAGATCTGCTTGCTTTCCAACGCCCGGGGATTGACTATGACCAAGAAGATGGTTTCACTCTCTGAGACCACGTCCACGATATGTCTTATGAATTGGATGGCCGCATCAAAATTAGTGTTGCTGATCAAGTACTCCAAACCGTCGATGAAGACCACGTCCGTCTTTTTGATCTGCTCTTCTAACATCCAACTCAATCGTTCTAAATTCGGTGGTACGGTTTTCTGCTCCTCGCTCTTTTTATCGGTGAGCCATGCTACCTCGGAGTTTATGAGTTCGTAATCTTCTTTTATCTGTTCAGGATTCATCCTAGATATGATGAACTTATTTTTTTTCGGCGACATCTCGTCCACCAGTCTTAGGCCCTCCAAAGGAGTGGTCTCTTCTTCTATTATGTAACTCCTACCGGGTTTGAATTGTGGTTTCAGAGCGTCGCCGGTACCTACTTCTTTATCGATATACCTGGTGAGAACGCCTTCTATGTTTTCCAAAGAGATGGGCTTGTCCATGAGCGACGAGTAAGCGCTAACTCTGTTCAAAGCCCCTTTGATGGTGTTGACGTTACCTTTGATCTTTTTCGCCATGTAAATTATCACATCTTCAGGTAGATCTAGTCCCTGCTCTTCAGCCGCGTGCTCGATGATGATCTTCCTGGTCTGGTAGCCAGGGGCCAATATATCCACCACTAGACCCGACCTAAATCTCGATATGAGTTTTTCCTCGATCTCGGGGATCTCCTCTGGTATTCGATCCGACGATAGTACGATCTGGCTTCCCCTCTCCTGGAGTTCTGAAAATATATTAAAGATATCCTCTTGAATCTGTTCTTTATTAGCCAAGGACTGCACGCCGTCCAAGAGCAATGTATCCGTATCGAGATATTTCTTTCTGAGTTCGGACATCTTATTTTTCCTTTTGTGCTCTTTTATCTCATCTATCAATCTAGAGGTCACAAC
Source organism: Thermoplasmata archaeon (assembly GCA_003551675.1). Taxonomy (GTDB): domain Archaea; phylum Thermoplasmatota; class Thermoplasmata; order Halarchaeoplasmatales; family Halarchaeoplasmataceae; genus Natronoplasma; species Natronoplasma halalkaliphilum. Next base: position 32,232 of record PUNG01000062.1, on the reverse strand, counting down.
GTACCTGACTTTTCTATCTTTATCATCCACAAGATGTGTTCGGCCGATGGCTTTAAGAAGGTGTGTTTTTCCCAGCCCGGTTTTACTGGTGATGAAAAGAGGATTGTAGCTTCGGCCCGGTTTTCCCGCCACGGACAAGGCGGCGGCATATGCAAATCTATTATTGGGGCCTACTATGAAGTTTTTAAATGTGTATCGAGGAGGGAACTCTTCCAGGATATCTTCCGGCAGGCCTTTCAGATCATCTCCTGATCGTTCGATGGCATGTAAAAACGTATCGCTTGATTTTTTTGAAGGAGGGGGTTTAGTACTTTTCTTCGAACCACGGGCGGGGAGTTTCCCTCCGACTTCTTCAATGAGTTTGTCCACATCTATATCCGTGTGGACCGTTATCTGGAGGTCGTCGTTTGAATCTAAAGTGTGGATATCCTGTAGTGCGATGATACCTTTTTTAACTTTATCTTCAACTAGATCATGGTATAACGCATTCCGAGGGAGCCCTTTCTTCAATATGAGATAGCCTTCACACTCACCCTGGACTCTCAGTTTAAGATACCCTTGAAAAGAATACCTCTTCAGCTTGTCCAGCAGGGGTTGAAGGGCCCCGGAACCCTCGGCTTCTTGTGCCGTTAGTCCTTCGGGTAATTCGATTTTCGATGACAATGCATAACTTAATCCTCCAATCTGATAAATATGTTTTCTCCCTAAAACCTAGATCTCGTCACGAGTGTCCAAAAAACTCTTATTGCTTTCATAGATATACTATGACGATGAAACATCTATTCACGCACTGTCCCCGATGCAGAGGACAGTTCTATGTGGAAGAGGAAAAAAGAAGAGGGGGATATGCTGAAGTGGTCTGTCCTTATTGCAGATTGAATTACAGGGATGTATGGGATGGATCCAGAACGAGAAAGGCCGAGTATTATTGGGAACTTTACAGCGGTCTTTATCCGTACCTAAGACTTCGTGGTGGTAGTAGAAAACAGTTGAAGATCGGTGGAGGGCTTCTCCTTTTCAGCTTGTTCCTTTTTTCTTTAGGTATCGTCTCAGTTTTTTTGTTGGAAGGAGTCACGGAACTCCGCGGAGGGATCGCACTTGGAGGGACGGTATTCACCATGATATTGACTCTTGGAGCGTGGCACACGTATAGAGGGAAGTCTTTCGCAGTATCGTTAACGGGATGTATCTTCGCCATATTGAACTCATTTTTGTGGGGCGGCCTGAATTATGACAAAGGATTTTTAGCATTGGGTGCTTTGCCTCCCGTATTTTATCTGCTCATCACCCTCTTCATATCCTCCTTGGCTCTGATACTGATCGTCATGAACAGGAATGTTTTTCGATACGGGTATTGAAACAGGTTATGAGTGATAATCACCGCTTTGAGGTTATTTCACTCGAGGGTAAAAAAGTTTTAGTAATACTGTGAGGGATTTAAACGAGGTTTCCATGGATGTAGAAGTGTTCCGCGAGGATATAATACTAGTAGGCGTTGATTATATCGGAGGCGAGGACCTCAAAGAGGATCTGACCGAACTTATAAACCTGTATGAACCTACATCCATCGGCTTGGCTCTTTGTGAGAAGCGCTTCGAAACTTTGGAGGAGAAAAAGGAGTGGTTAGAAAGGCCCTTGCTCTCATCTTACAAAGGAGGAGAGTCTGCGACCCTGATGTATCAGATCTTTGTGGAGGCGGTGAAAGAGAACTTAAGAAAGTTCAAGAAATTAGAACCAGAAACACACATAGCCGAATTGGTGGACGTGGCCGACTTCTTAGAGGTAGATGTTGAATTTATCGACAGAGATATCACCGTGACACTGAAGAGAGCGATCCATGACATGTCGCCGGTTGAGACCTTGAGGGTCGGTTGGTACTTCAAGTCAGCCATGCTCTCCTTTTCGGATGAAAAAAAAGCGAAGTCCGTGGAGGTGGTGGAGAAACACGACGACATAGTGGAAGGGGTTTTGAGCACCTTGGACAAGTTCTCTCCAGATATGGCGGAGAAGGCTAGAAGAGAAAGGTTGGAATACATGTCGAAAAAGATCTACTCTTTATCCAAGGAAGGAAAGATCCTAGCTATCGTCCCAAAAAGCAATATGCGGCAAGTTAAAGATAAGCTGGTTAGTTTGAAGTGGGAGGAGAAAAAAGAAGGTACCATCTCAGGACACGAACACTTGGAGGTGGTGGGTAAAAAAGTGTATAAAAAATTGCTGCGGTACGCGTCGCCGATTTTTTTCATAAGTTTAGCCACCTATCTTTTCGTATTTTCCGACGTGCTCAACATATGGAGGGCTTGGCTTTATTGGTTTGTAGCGGTGGGAGGTATGGCTTCCCTCGGCGCACTCATAGGAAAAGGACACATACTATCCGTACTTACAGCTTTCTTTTTAGCTCCCTTCATGTCATTAACGCTCATAGGCCCAGGATGGATAGCGGGATATGTAGAAGCAAGGGTAAGGAAACCAAAGGTCCAAGATGTACAAAAGCTCATGTCATCTAGATCCATCAACGAATTCCTCTCTAACAATCTTATCAGACCTATATCCGTAGGGATATTTTCCAACATACTGACGTGGACAGGTCTATTCATAGTACTACCGCTCATGATCTCATTCTTAGGATGAGGTCACCAGGCGAATAGAAAAATATATACACCTAAGTATCTTGGGCTTAACAACGATTATGAAAATAACGAGAGTGATCAAAGATTTCACGATTGGACTACTCATGGGTGCGGCCAACATAGTTCCAGGTGTATCGGGCGGAACGGTAGCTTTGATAATGGGCATCTACGATAAGTTGATACTGGCCATAAACGAGATCCCGAAAGATATACCTATAGCTTTTATCAAGCTGGATTTCAAAGGCGTGAAGGAGCGTTTTGAAAAGGTGGAGTATTGGTTTTTAGGTGCTCTTTTCTTCGGCTCTCTTTTTGCCGTTATAAGCATAGCAAGAGGACTTAGCCACCTCATCGAAACGTTTCCCGCCCCCACCTACGCACTATTCTTTGGACTCATATCTGGTTCGGTCGTCATCATCTACAAGTACATAGATAAGGTTGATATATGGGCGGTTCTTTCTGCGTTTATAGGTTTTTTGACCATCTCTTTGATATTGAGTCTTCGGGAGATCTCCAACATCCATCATCCCGTGATGATATTTTTGGGAGGTATGTTCTCCATCGTTTCTATGATACTTCCAGGCATCTCTGGATCATATATATTGATAATATTGGGCCAATACGAGTACATGTTAGAGGCGCTGTACTCCTTCGATATTTTTATTGTGGTTATCTTCCTGACAGGAGGGTTCGTTGGTCTGTTCGGTCTTGCAAAGATATTGGGATTCCTTTTAGAGTGGTCCCGTTCGGTGACCATAGCCTTTCTCTTCGGCTTGATGCTGGGCGGCCTTAGAGAACCGTTGAGTGAAGCGGTCGGTGAAGCCGTGTCTCCATGGGAGATAATACTTCCCGCGCTGATCGGTGCAGTGGTAGTCATCGTCCTGGAATATTGGTATCTTTTAAAGAAAAAAAGTGAATGAGTTATCCTATATCTTTTTGAAGCCCCTTGATATCCAGCCGAACAAAGCTCTTCTGACGTAGAAAAAAGTTTGCGTGTAAGTTCTGTTCTCCCCTCCTACACCGGTTTCGCCTTTTTTCACCTTTTGGATCACATCGCGCCAGTCTTCGACGTTCTCCATGATAGTGTAAGATTTTCCCACTGTTTTGAGCTGATGGCTGTCGCTCCCGCCTATCATGGGGAGGTCCAATCTTTTCGCCAGATCCTGCGCTTGTTTGTTTCTTGTGGACCAACCTCTCCCATTCATACCCTCTATGGCGTCCCAGTCGTGTTTCAGAACGTTCTTCTCACCCAAACCGGACCAGAATCGGTAGGGGTGTGCAGCGACCGCGAGTGCCTCGTGTCCTCGTATGGTCTTTATCGCTCCGGAAACGGTCTTTTGTCTGACGATGTCTTCCCGGAGACCCAGAGCTAGTATATGGCCTTGGGATGTGCTGACCTCCATACCTGGCACTATTATCAACTCGGTGTCCACTCTCTTTGCCCTTCGGTACCCTTCTATAGTGTTATGATCAAGGATAGCTATTCCGTCCATGCCCTTTTTTTCAGCGGCCCTGACTATGTCCTCGGGCCTACACTTAGAATCTCCTGAATGAACCGAATGTATGTGTAGATCGAACTTCATAGCTACCACTTTTCTATGTATTCGTTTATTTTATTTATCATATCCCTCTCATCATCGCACTCATCACCCGTTGAACGCAGGATGGTTTTTATCTTTTCTCTCAACCCCTCTCTTTGTTTTTCATCGGCGATGGACAATCTACTGGCATGGACCATGGCATCTATCAAAGCATCGTCTCTATCCAGTGGTTCCGCTTCTCTCATCTCTTCTTTCCACAATATGTTTCCTTCTATTTTTTTAATCTCCGCTTCCCCATACTCGTCTCTTATCTCTTTTACGGTCAAATCTTCAACTCTGCAAAAATAAACTGATGCTGCTCTTTTAGGGTAGAAAAAACCTTTTTGACTATGAAGTTCTTCTTCCGTCAGTTCGGCCTGGTCGGGCTTGTTTCTTCCCGTCAAGGCGCTCCTGAAAAATAAACATATATCGTCGGTTAAAGAATATGTAAATTCACTCCCTATCTCGAGGTTTCTAGCGGTATCGGATGGTTTATAGATATTACATCGTATCCTAGATCTTGTTATTTCAGCCCCGATTGCAGCAGAGTTGATTACCTCGTTGGAGGAGACCAAGATTCCTTCATGATATACCATTTTCTCAGCCCAGTTAGATATGATCGCTGGTTTATACCTCCCACCGGATCACTTCAAGCGACTTCCATCCCGCCTTTAGCAGGTTTGGTTTTATTTCCTTTGCCGGGCATATTCACCTTTGGTAACGGTATGGGAGGTGGCAGCCTTAAATCCCTAGCGATTATAACAGACTGAGGTATACAATTTTTGATGATCGTCGAATGTATCTCTTTCGCAACTTCATTGGGCATCTTGTTATCCTCTATCCATCTTTGAGCAAGTTCAGGGCTCCCGCCGGAATGTACTATATTGCCCTCGATCTTGATCATACCCATCCCTGTGTAATTGGCCGTAAATCTGAAATCGATACTGTTGGTTTCGTTATCGATCTTTTCGATCTTGGTGACCGAACTGTTGTGATTTATCTTCACGTTCTTCCTACTCTCACCTTTCTTGCTGTATCTTTCGGCGTCTATAGCAGTTAATTCAAAGTTTTTTATCGGCATCGTCAGTTTCTACAACTTGCTGCTTTAATAATCTTTTCATATCGCATATCACGCGTCGTAGTACGGCAAGGTCGAACGTCGCATCTCCGTCAGAGTGTTCAGGTAACACCATGGACAGCATACTAGCATTACGATCTCCTACTTCGCGTCGTCCCAAAAAAAGGTATCTAGATTTGAGGGAAAATGTTTATAATCTTGTAATGTCATTCTCATCCCAGTTAGCATTTCAAAAAGCAGTGGTTATCATGTCTCCAGCAGATTCTTTAGAGAGGATATTAAAAGAAATAGGGAATACCGAGTACATAAGCGATGTCACTCTCGTCTCCCGCAGTGGGATGCACATTGCTGGAGAGGTCCCAAAAAAGGCGCATCGGGAAACTTACGTTGCCATGTCCGCCATATTACTGGGGTCAGCAGAGACGGCTACTTCTGAGCTCGAAGATCGCCTTAAATATGTTTTAGTAGAATTAGAAAACACGCGTATACTGATACAAGACAGTGGTTCGTCCGCGATACTCGTGACGCGGCTCGAGGATGGGGGTAAAGTAGAAGATATTTTAGAGGCGACGAAGAAATCGATAAATGAAATACGAGGATCACTCTGACCCATCAAGGGGGTTTTACCATCTCTAAAAAGGGCTTCATCAATTGCAATGTCATACCAGTGGAAAAAAGGTCTGAACAATACCACGGTTTCCTAGTTGAGAAAGGCAGGATATGGAACATCGACGACTTCGATGTGATCATGGGGGAATCCGACGAAAAGATAGACCTTACAGGCTATTTTGTCTTACCTGGTTTTATAGATTCTCACACACACATGGTCGAGATGGGGTTGGACGTTAAAAGGGTCGATCTATCGGACACGGACAGTTTTGACGAGGCCCTGTACTATCTAAAGAAAAAGGAAGAAGAGGCTGAAGAAGGAGACTGGATCATAGGAGTAGGTTTCGACGAAACTGTTTGGAAAAAAACGTCTTATCCCACCAAAGAAGAACTGGCTAGCGTGAGTGAAGTTCACCCTGTGATCATAAAAAGGATCTGTGGACATCTGGCGGTAGCCAACTCAGAAGCCTTGGAAAGTATAGGGGATGGATGGGACTTCGTGGATAGAGAAACTGGTCTATTAAAAGAAGAGGTCGTATGGAATCTAGAAGAGATAATCGCCGTAAGCAAGGAAGAAAGGAAAGAGGCGATCTTGGATGCCATCGAGATCGCACACTCCGAGGGGATAACCTGCGTGCACGATATCGTCGACAGAGAAGATTGGGAGGCGTATTGTGAACTGGACGAGGAGGGCGCATTAGACCTTAGAGTTAAGTGCTACATCCATTTCAACGAATCGGATGGACTCCACCCTACGGAAAAAAGTGATTTTCTATCACTCAACGGCTTGAAACTATATGCCGACGGATCCATAGGTGCGAGGAGTGCAGCCTTGAACGAAGATTACGAGGATGATCCTGGAAACAAGGGTATGCTACTTTTAGACCAAAACGATATGACGGAAATGATCAAAGATGCGGAAGAGAGGGACTTCCAACTCATGGTGCATGCCATAGGAGATAGGGCTATGTCGACTGTGTTGGATGCATTCGAAGAGGCCTCGGAAAAAAGCAAAGAGTTAAGACATCGTATAGAACATGCGGAGATGCTTTGGGAAGAATACATAAAAAGGATAAGAGATATTGACCTCGTACTGTCTACTCAGCCCAACTTCGCCTATAAATGGTCTCAACCTTCGGAGATGAACGAAAAAAGATTGGGTAAAGAACGGTTACAGAAGTGCGATCCGTTTTGGGACATACAAAGAGCTTTGATAAAGATGACCTTCGGTTCAGATAATATGCCCATGTCGCCTCTATACGGGATTCATTCGGCCATCAATCATCCTGTTTTGGGCCAAAGGATCTCCACTTACAACGCGCTTCAGAGCTACACCATGAACGGAGCATATGCCGCAAGAGATGAAAAGAAATTGGGCTCTTTCGAAGAGGGGAAGTTTGCTGATTTCGTAGTGCTTTCAGAAAACCCGTTAGACGCTGATGATCTAAGGGATATCGAGGTGAAGATGACGGTCGTGGGAGGCAAGATCGTTTACGACGCACGAGAAGAGTAGGAGAAGAAGCCTACGTCCGATTATATTAAATAACTCTATTTGATTTGAGAATGTGTGTTAAATATGAGCGAAATACCAGATGACTTAAAATATGGCGAAGAGCACGAATGGGTGAAGATCACGGATGGAAAAGTACGTTACGGGATCACGGAATACGCTCAAGACGAACTGGGTGATATCGTTTACGTGGAACTGCCGGAGGAAGGCGAAGAGGTAAAACTGGGAGATATGGCGGGTGTGATCGAATCCGTAAAAGCCGTTTCCGATCTCTACGCCCCCATATCGGGTAAAATAATCGAAGTGAATACAGAGCTGGAAGCCGAACCTGAACTCTTGAACGAAGACCCGTACGGTAAAGGATGGATAGCAGTTATGGAGATCGGTGACGAGTCTGAAGTCGAATCGCTACTGAGTGCTCAGGAATACAAAGAACTCATAAAGTAAAAAAAAAGAGGTTTGGGAGTTCTACTTGGAATCTAGTATACTGAGGTGCTTGTGCGCAGGGAACCCTTCGTAGAAACAATAGTGTATCTCCTGGAAATCCTTTCTGAACTCGATCACATCATTTTTTACTTTTTCAGGGTCTTCGTCGTCCACTACGATCCTTTTAATGAATTCCGCCACCTCGTCCATGTGACTTTCTTTCATGCCCAAACGAGTCAAGGCCTGACTGCCCAATCTTATCCCACTTGGTTCGTTGGCGCTGTCCACATCGTCCCACGGCATTAGATTTTTGTTCGCTATCATGTTCGCGTCTTCCATCGCCTCTACCAATGTTTCACCGCCGCCCTGATCCTGAACGTCTATAGCAAGGGCGTGAGATTCCGTAAAACCTTTGTGTTCACATAGCACTTTGATACCTCTTTCGTGTAACGACTGGCCTAGAGCTTGGGCGTTCTTTATTATCTGCTTAGCGTACTCTTCGCCGAATTTTTGATGCTCGGCTAGGGCAACACCTAAAGCGGCCATGGTGTGCAGGTGATGATTGGATACGACTCCAGGGAACATCCCGAAGAAAAGACCCGTTTCCGTCTCCTCGTCCCTTGGATTCGCAAGGATCAAACCTCTCTGGGGGCCGGGAAGGGTCTTGTGCGTACTACCTGTCATTATCTCTACACCGTTCTCCATGGGCTGCTGGAACTCGCCTGCCGCGATCAGACCTAATACATGAGCAGCATCGTACCAAACATGACATCCCACCTCTTCAAAAACGTCTTGGAGTTCTTCAAGAGGAGGAGGGAACAAAAAGACGGACCTTCCAAATAAGGCTATGTCCGGTTTCACTTCCCTGATAAGCTCCTTGGTACCCTCGACTTCTATGTTCATCTCTTCCACGTTGAATGGATACGTTTTAGGAGCCATGCCTCGGAAGCCCACCGATCCGAATTTGGCACTGCTTATATGTGCTCCTGAGGAGACATCTACGGCGGTTATGCTCTTATCAGAGCCTCCAAGGGCCATCAAAACCGCTTGGTTGGCATTTGTACCCGAGATGGGTCTGACATCGGCGTAGTCCACTCCGAACGTGTCTTTAGCCAATTCCTGTACTTTTCGCTCAACATTATCCACGTATATGTTGCCCTCGTAATACCTGTCACCAGGAGCACCCTCTGCGTACTTGTCCTGAAATTCGGAAAGCATCAGATCTCTAGCCATCGGACTTATTATGTTCTCAGAGGCTATCATGGGCAGGGACTTGGAGAACCATTCTACGTGCTTTTTCGCCTGCTCGTGTATATAATCTGCATCTTCTTTCATATCAACACCTTGGATGTGAATCAAGTACTACATATTAAATCATTTTGTCCCTGTTTTGAACCTAAGATGATCCCGTGTCGTTCAGCTAACCAAGGGAAAAACATTTAAGTCTGTTTCCCTGATTGAGGACAGAAAAAAAGATATGTCACGACGTGATATTATATTAAGGGTGATAACATGGCAAAAATAGAGGATTTTAAAGCGAAGGACTTTATGAGTGAGAGATTACCGCATGCAAGTCAAGACGATACGGTATCCGACGCCATAGGTCTTATGAGAAAACATGGCTTAGATGAGATCCCTGTGGTCGAAAAGGACGAAGTGATAGGGATAATAAGCGACGACACATTTATAGAAAAAAGACATCTTCCTTTTTCCACCAAACTCAGACACGTGATGAGCAGGCCTCCTAAAGTCAATGAAGACGACTCCATAGTAAAAGTAAGCGAGATGCTGCTGTCTTCAGATTATCGAGGCGTACCCGTAATATCTGAAAAAGGAGATTATGTGGGATTCATAAGTAGGAACGACATAACGAGGATCGTTCCCGAGATAGAGGAGTTCAAAAAAACTAAAGTAAATGAATTCATGACGCCTTCCCCTTCTACCATCACCGAGCATGAAAAGATAGGAAAGGCGAAGGCCATGATGAAAAGGCTGGACGTTAGAGTTCTGCCCGTGGTGGATAAGTACGGAAAACTCAGCGGCATGGTGGGCATAAGAGACATCATCGAAGAAACACATCTACCCGTGGAAAGGCAGGAGAAGGGAGAAAGGACCGGAGAAAAAGATTCTCCTTTCAAAGACCTAGAAGTCCGGAGCGTTATGGCGGAACCCCCTATAACTACTCGAACAGATTCTAAGATACGTTCTGCCGCGAAAAAGATGGTGAAAAACGACGTGTCCTCTCTGGTTGCTCTCGAAGACGACGATATTAAAGGGATACTCACTCAGTTCGATCTCATCGAGATAATCACCAGTTTCAGAGAAGAAGATCACGTGTATGTACAGATAACCGGGCTGCATGAAAGACCAGAAGTCTATGACGACATGTACGATATTATCCAAGGCTACTTACAGAAGATGAATAAAGTGCTCAAACCCCTGGTGCTGAACGTGCACGTGGTGACGCATCAAACAGAAGGGGAGCAGACAAAACACAGCGTCAGATTACGTCTCTCTACTGATCACGGTATGTTCTACGCAAAAAAATTCGATTGGAACATCATGCGCGCGTTAGACGAAGGTATGGAAAGTCTCCGAAGAAGAGTATTCGAGAAAAAAGAAAAGCGACTAGATACCAAGAAACATCCCAAGTATCAAAAACTGATCTGAGCTGTTTCATAGATGAAATACGCCGCATTATTCTCGGGAGGAAAGGATTCCTCACTTGCACTTTGGAAAGCATATAGGTTAGGATTGGATATAAGATATCTTGTTACCGTATATCCCGAGGAAAAATATTCCTACATGTTCCACCGACCGAACCTTCATGTGGTTCCAGACCTGGCGGACTCGTTGGGCATGGAACTCGTTAAGATAGAGACGCCGGGGGAAAAAGAAAAAGAGCTGGACGATCTGAAATCGGGATTAGGATCACTGGACGTAGAAGGGGTGATCACCGGTGCTGTGGCTTCGACCTACCAGATGAGCAGGATAGAACATATGGCCAATGAGCTTTCTTTGGACCTCTTCGCACCGTTGTGGAACATGGATGAAAACGAGCTCATGTCAGAACTCCTTGACAATTCCTTTAAGATCTTTATCGTCAGCGTATCCGCTAGAGGACTCGATGAACGGTGGTTAGGAAGAAAACTGAACGAGAGAACCTTGGAAGAGCTGAAAAAACTAGAAAAAAAATACTGCATCAATCTATCCGGTGAAGGAGGAGAATACGAAAGTGTGGTCTTGGGTGGCCCGATGTTCCATAAAGAATTCAAAATAGGAGAAATAGAAAAAAGATGGGATGGAAGCCGGGGCGAACTTATCCTGAAGAAGATCGAGGTTGTTTAATCGACCCTATCTCGATTCCTAACGTTCTGCCAGATTTCATCCATGACTACGGGTTTCCCCTGGGATTTGCCTTGAGCTTCACCTTCGAAAAGATTCATCTCCGCGCGGAGCGATTTCGCATGTCCTTCTTCCATCATCGCGATGTATCGGAACTCGGTAGAGTATTTATCCCATTTTTCTGCCATGTAGAGGTATATCTTTTTTGCGTTTCTTTCGTTGGTGATGGCCTTTTCGAGGGAATCCACCATGTTTTTCACATCGTCGAATTTGAACTCGGTCTCGTGGCTCGGTAATTCGTCACCAGAGGGGACCACATAATCTTTATCGCCGAATTCTTTTTTGTATATTTTTAAAAGCTCCTTAGCGTGAATTTTTTCATCCCTAGCTAGATTTTTGAACCTCTCTTTCATCAGTCTTCCTATGGCGGCTTCCGAAAAATCATTGTAGTACCCAGTAGCATTTTTTTCCGCTTCTATAGAATAACCAAGAAGCTCTTCTAGGCTGTATCTTTCTAGTGTTTTTTTATCCATGATTATCGTGTTATAAATCGGGTGTGTAGTATAAAGGATTTACCTTTTCGTGCGACGGTAATCTTTTTATATCACAGGGTTGTTTGCATATCGGTGCAAACATGAGGGACCTAGTAGTGTTCGGGATCGAACGATTAGAGAAGGAAAATGTGGCCTATGGCGACGTACGCCTATGTGAGAGGAAAAGCGAAGTAATCAACGTCAAAAATGGGGCTGTAGAAGCCATAAAAAGCAGTGAGAGTAGAGGATACGGGATAAGGATATTCGACGAAGGTATGGGTTTTGCGTCCTCGGCGGATATGAGTAAAAAAGGTATGAAAGAAACGATAAAAAGAGCACTCAAGATAGCTAAAGCATCCTCTAAAGTCTCGGTAAAAGTAGACCTGGAAGAGATAGACATACACGAGGACAAATACACTACACCGTACAAAATAGATCCTTTCGAGGTGGGATTAGAAGAGAAACTAGATTATCTGATGGATGTTGACGAGAGGATGGATATAGATGAAAGGATAAAAGTTAGGCAGTGTAATTTTAAAGCTTGGAAAACGTTCAAAGAGTTTGCTAGTACCGAAGGCGCAAGGATCGAGCAGGATCTGATCATGACCGGCGGTGGGCTGGGCGTTAACGTCTCCGATGGAAAAGATACCCAGAAGAGGAGCTACCCCAACTCTTTCGGCGGTGACTACAATTCAAAGGGATTCGAATTTTTCAAAAGTTTTGACCTGATCGAGTATGCAGAGAAGACGGCTAAAGAAGGTGTAGACCTTCTCGATGCGAAGCAGTGCCCAAAAGGAAAGAAAGATCTGATCTTAGACACGAATCAATTGATACTACAGGTGCATGAAAGCTGTGGTCATCCCACTGAACTCGATAGAGCCCTTGGTACAGAAGCGAGTTACGCCGGAACAAGCTTCTTGACGCCGGATAAATTAGGAGAGCTCAGATACGGCTCCGATATAGTGAATATAGTTTCCGATGCAACGGCAGAGGGAGGACTTGGAACCTTCGGTTATGACGACGAAGGGGTAAAGGCGAAAAAAGTGGACCTGGTAAAAGACGGTATGTTCGTAGGATACCAGGCATCGAGAGAAGGTGCCGCGAAGATAGGAGTCGAACCCAGCGGAAACATGAGAGCCGACGGTTGGCAAAATCTACCGCTGGTAAGGATGACAAATATAAATCTAGAACCAGGCGATTGGTCTAGAGATGAGATCATCGAAGAGACCCAAGACGGTATACTCCTCAACGGGATAAAAAGTTGGAGCATAGATGATAAAAGACTGAACTTCCAGTTCGGAACGGAAGTAGGATATATCGTTGAAAACGGAGAAGTAACGGAACTGATCAAAAATCCCACTTATACGGGCATAACCCCTGAATTCTGGAGTAACTGTGACGCCATCGCAGGTGAAGAAGATTGGAAGCTGCACGGTGTCCCGAACTGTGGTAAAGGGGAGCCCCCACAAACAATGCAGGTGGGACACGGCTGCGCTCCCGCTCGGTTCGTAGATATCAGAGTAGGGGTGGGAAAATGGTAGGGAAAAACTACGAAGAGAGATTTGAAGGCCTAGCCGATAAAATATTTAAAAACGCCAAAGCGGATGAACTGGAAGTGAGGATATCTCATAATGATTCCGCACTTACAAGGTACGCCAATTCAAAGATACATCAGAACATAGCCCGGAATAATTTCAATCTAGCGATAAGGGCCGTTTTCGGAAAGAAGATAGGCTCGGCCACCACCAACGCCTTGGATGAAGATGCGGCTTTGAACTGCCTGACCAGGGCGGAAAACATCGCGAGGAACCAGAGAAAGGATCCGGATTTTAAAAGTCTGCCCGATGTGAAAGGTCTAAAAGATAAAAAAGATATCTATATCGATAAGACCGCGGATCATTCTCCAGACCAAAAGGCGGAAAAAGTGAAAGAAATAATCGAGATGGCCAACGAGAAAGGAGTCGATAGAGTCTACGGTGCCTTTAAAACCGAAAGCAGCGGCCTGTTCGTAGCTAATTCCCACGGAGTAGAGGGTTTTTCCAGGCTTACCTCATCAAATATAACCACCTGCGCCATCGCGGATTGGGACAACGACCAGGGGTTCGGCTGGGGCGAGATGTGCTCCGCAGACGTTTCAGATATCGACCATCTCCACGTGGCTAAAACCGCCGTGGAAAAGGGATTGAACAATCTAGATCCAAAAAAGATAAAGCCCGGCGAATACGACGTGATCCTCGAACCCCTAGCGGCTAAAGATATATTGATATACCTCGATATGATGGGGTTCAGCGCAAAAAGCGTGCAGGAAGAAAGGAGTTTTATGAACGGTAAATTCGGAGACAAGATAATGGATGAACGGATAAACATATACGACGATGTATCCGATGCTGATATGATCGGGTTTCCATTCGATTACGAAGGAGTACCCAAACAGAGAGTGGATATAATCAAAGAAGGTGTGGCCAATAAAGTGGTTTATGATTCATACACTGCGGGAAGAGAAAAGGATAAAGAATCTACTGGCCATGCTTTGGCCATGCCTAATCCCATGGGTCCCTTGGCCATGAATCTATTGATGGATACCGGCGACTATCCCCTTGAAGATATGATCCAAGAGACTGAAAAGGGTATACTTGTGACCAGGTTCAACTACTGCAACCCAGTTCATCCTGTAAAGGGCATACTAACGGGGCTCACCAGAGACGGGACTTGGCTGGTCGAAAACGGCGAACTAAAGCATCCGTTAAAGAATCTGAGATTCACGCAGAATCTTATAGACGCGTTCAACAATATAGAATCCATAGGAAAGGAAAGAAAGTTATACTCGATGGGTTATTGGCCTGCCTATTTCGTTAGTCCTGCGCTCAAAATATCCGATTTCAGGTTTACGGGAACTACGGAATTCTAGATCGGCAAAAACAGCTCGTATCGAGGGATCTTAAATGGTCGTGAAACTTCCTGAAGGAGTGAATGTAAAAAGAGTGAGTAATCCATTTAGAAAAGTGTTGGGTCTCATGTTCAAAAAGGAGGTGGACTACGCACTGTTGATGGAGTTCGTGGAGGAAAGAAAGAAAGTAACTCTACATTCGTTTTTTGTTTTTTTTGACTTCCACTGCGTGTTTTTGGATCAAGAAAAAGTTATCGTCGATATCAAAAGGGACATATCACCCTTCACCACGGGTATAACTTCGGATAAAGGAGTTAAATATGTGTTGGAGGTGCCCACCCATTTAACAGATATCCATGATTGGAACGTGGGTGACAAAGTGGTGCTTCGTTCTTAGAATGGTAAGTTTTGGACTCCCTTTTCTATCAATTCTATCAAGTTCTTTACATCTCTCCAGTCGGCGCACTCTACAGTAGAGTGAGAATATTTGACTGGAACGCCTACGGATAATGTCAAACAGCCCGTTTCCTGAAGTGCCATACCGTCGGTAGTTCCTCCGGTGACCCCGTATTGGTAAGGTATACTTTCATCTTCAGCCACTTCTTTAAAGTGTTCCACCATCTTTGGAGAAGATATGGCCCTTGTATCGACCATGCGGAGAACCGGGCCCTCACCGAACTTGATGGGTTTGTAAAACTCTTCGATACCCGGCATATCCGACGTAGTGTAAGTATCCAAAGCTATCACGTAGTCCGGATCCATGGTGTTGGCAACAACTTTGGCTCCTCTGAGCCCTATCTCTTCTTGGACGCTCCAGATATAGGAAAGGGATACGTCCAATTCATCTTTTGTTGAAGTCCAGCGTTTCAATAATTCTAAAAGTGCATAACAACCTATCCTGTTATCCAAGGCTCTACCGGAGATCACGTATTCGTTCAACCTTCTCACTTTTTTGTTGAATGTGATGGAGTCTGGAACGTCGATGCCCATGTCTTTCACTTCCTCGGCGGACCGAGCTCCAACGTCGACGTGGGTTTTGGTCCAAGGCGTTACGCTCTCGTCCTTGTCCTTATCGGTGGTAAGATGAGGGGGTTTGTGGCCGATCACTCCGTTTATCGGTCCTTTTTTGGTATGTATGGTCACGTGTCTACCAGGTAAGAGAGGATCTAAGACTCCTCCGATCTTCTTTATCCTCAGGTAACCGTTTTCCTCGATGTTGGAAACTACCAGACCGATCTCATCCATATGCGCTACCAGCGCTACACTGGGTTTGTTATCTTTGTTTTTCATCTCGTAGATAAGATTGCCTATATTGTCTTCTCTGATGGTTTTTTTATCCTCAGTATGCTGCTCTATCATCTCTTTTATCTTATCTCTGATTGGGCCTTCGTATCCTGAAACGCCGGGGGTTTTCAACAATTCGCTAAATACCTCTGATCCTTCGAGTTCTTTCATATATATACCACCTCTATCTTCTCTACAGGGGGAGACCCCTTTATTTCATGTGGAACATCCCATCATATGAAGGGAGGATTTGTAACTTCGGCCTCTCTTTTATCGCCTCGTATCTCTATCTGTACTTTACTCCCCTCTTCATGGTAATCTGGATCTACATAGCCCAAAGCGATGCCTTTTTCCAATACGGGTGATCTAGTACCGCTTGTTATCTTTCCTATCTTTTTATCTTTATCGTAAATAACGTAACCGTGTCTGGGGATCCCTTTATTTTCCATGACGAATCCCTTCAACATCTGGTGTTCTTCCTCTTTTATCTTTTCGAGACTTTCTTTACCCACGAAATCATGGTCCCATTCTACTGCATGCTCTTCCCATCCCGTTTCGATGGTTGTTCTAGATTCGTCAAAGTCGTTGCCTCCTAGTAAAAAGCCGAATTCGATCCTTAGGGTGTCCCTAGCACCGAGTCCGCATCTTACAGGGGGTTCCTCGAGTGACATCAGCTGATCCCACAGTTCTATACCCGCTTCGTTGGGCAGTACCACTTCAAAACCGTCTTCTCCTGTGTAACCACTTCGCTGTACTATAGGAGTATCGGACATGGACCAATCCTTGTCGAACTCACCCATCACGTCCTCATTGATGGGGATTTGTTTAGATTGGAAAAACTCTATCTTGGAAAGGTCTTCGTCGGTCAGTTGTTGAAGGGTTTTCTCCGCATCAGGCCCCTGGATAGCCATGATAACGGTTTTTCCGGTTAGATCGATAATATATTCTTCTCCTCCTCTTTCTTCGAACCATTCACAGACTTTTTCGTTTTTGCCTACGTTTGGAACGATGTAACACGAATCCTTCGAAAGCCTGGTCACTATGGTATCGTCGATTATCCCTCCGTCTTCGTTCAATATATGGGCATATTTGAGTTGATCTACTTCAGACTCTACAATGTTCATGGTACAGTGTTCACTGATGAATTCGATGGCTCCTTCTCCTTTTAGTAGTACGGCACCCATATGAGATACGTCAAAGATGCCTGCTGCTTCTCTGACTGCTTTATGTTCTTTGTTTATACTGGTAAATTTTAGAGGCATCTGGTAGCCTCCAAAACTGGTCATCTTGGCTCCGGCGTCTTCATGTTTGGATTTAAGGGCGGTTTCCTTCATGATATCGTTATCGGGTCATCCCTTAAAAGTTTTTATCTTTTTTCTCTCTACGGAGGGAAAGACTTACATGTGTTCCTTCCCTATATCGAAAAGTATGAGCGTTAAAAATTATGATTTGATTAGCATAGGTACCGGTTCAGCCATGAGCGTAGTGTCCCGTGCGCTGAAGGAAAAGCCGGATCTGAGCGTTGCGGTTATAGAGAACGAAGCACCTGGTGGGATCTGTTTGACCCGGGGTTGTATCCCGTCCAAGATGTTGATCTATCCCGCGGAAGTGGTCGAAAACATACTCAAAGCAAAACAATTTGGTATAGATACAGAGATCAAAGATATAGATTTTACACACATAATGAACAGGATGAGAGAACATACTAGGGGAGAAAGTAAAAAGATAGAGAGGAACTTGAAAAAAACCCACGCACTCGATTTTTATCAGGAGACCGCCGAGTTCGTTGAAGACTACACTTTAAAGGTGGGAAACAAAACCATAAAAGGAGAAAAGATAGTACTGGGCTGTGGATCTAGACCGTTTATACCCTCCATCGAAAACTTAGAAAGTGTAGACTATCTGACCAGTAAGTCCATATTGGATCTGAAAGAGCTACCAAAAAAGGTGACCATAATCGGCGGTGGATACATAGCAGCGGAATATGGATACTTTTTGGCTTTGATGGGAGCGAAGGTAACGATAATCGGAAAGAACTCTCGATTCGTCCCTTCTGGAGAAAGGGAAGTTTCGGAAGTGCTAGAAAAAAAACTTACTAGATTTATGGATATATATACAGGGTACGAAGTGGTGAAGGTAGAAGAGAAAAAAGGTAAAAAGAGAGTGATCGCAAAGTCGGTGACGGACGACCATCAAAACAAAAAACTTAGTGGTAAAACCGAGAATATCCTTTTGGCTGCGGGAAGAAGGTCTAACTCGGACCTGCTGAAACCTGAAAATAGCGGCATAGAGCTAAACGATAAAGGTTGGATAAAGGTGGATAAAACACTAGAAACCTCCAAAGACCATATTTGGGCGCTCGGTGATGCTACGGGTAAATACATGTTCAAGCACGTAGCAAATCACGAAGCCGAAGTGGTATACCACAACGCCTTTGGTGAAGGAGTAAGAGAAGTGGATCATCACGCAATCCCTTATGCTATATATACGAATCCTCAAGTAGCGTCCGTGGGCCTTAAAGAAAGGGAGGCCGCTCTCGACCACGATATATTGGTGGGGCATTACCCCTTTGAACGGACCGCGAAAGGCTCCGCCATGGGGATTAAAGATTGCTTCGTTAAAGTGATAATCGAGCAGGGATCTTACAAGATATTAGGTGCACATATCGTAGGTCCCCATGCATCGGTTTTGATCCAGGAGGTAGTAAACTTGATGTATACCGGAGATGGTACGGCCGTTCCTATCTATAGGGGCATGCATATCCATCCTTCTTTGAGTGAAGTAGTAGAAAGGGCTTTCATGAACGTGCATGTTCACGATCATGTTCACGATCATGAACACTAAGAGAAAAAATTTAAGTACGGTTCCCTAACTCATGTTGATATATGAGCCTAAAAACATCTGTACGGAAACACGAATTTACTATATCTATTATAGGTACGATCGTTGGAGTTTTTCTTTTACTGATCGGACTTTTTGGTGCCGTTCTGAGCAGCCCTGCGGCATTGGAAAGTATAACTGAACCCATGGGAAATTGGGTATGGTGGGCTCTTGTATTTGGAATCATACTAGTGTTCATATTTGCACTTGTTATAATCTTCAGATACAAGAACTTACAGGAATTCAAAGATCTATATGAAACTGAGAGCAAAAGCAAATTTAGAAAGAATATCGTACGCATAGAAACCTTGGCACTAAAATTAGGACCCGAGTACGAAGAGAAAGTCATAGAAAAAGAAGAAGAGTTGAACATAAGAAGGTAATACCTGTCGGGTTCCACATGAAATAAAGGGGTCTCCCCCGCCCAACTGTTTGTACGGCGGTTGTGGTCTAGACTGGTCAGGACCCAAGCTTCCCAAGCTTGTGGCCCGGGTTCGAATCCCGGCAACCGCACTTCAGTCTTCTTCATTCAGTATTTTTTTAGCTTCTTCAAAATCAGGTTCCAATTCGACGGCCCTCTCTACCGCTTCACGCCACCCCTCGTCTTCGAGTCTTTTCAACGCGATCCCTTTATTGTACCAGCTCACAGGATCTTTTTTGTTCACTTCAACGGCCCTCTTAAAGGTCTCAAGGGCAGCGTCGACCAGATTCATCTCGAGCTGACAAAAACCAAGGTTGTTCAATATTATACGGTGATCTGGTTTTGATCCTAGGGCGTCTTCAAAAGCGTTCATGGCTTCATCGAACTTCTCAAGATGATGAGCGCTACACCCGAGATTATTCAAGTACCGATGATCGTTTTTTGCCTCTTCAACCATCTTCGAATATATTTCAAAACTTTTCTTGTACTTCTTATCTTTAAGATAAAATACACCTAAAAGGTTCAAAATCTCAAGATGATCTTCCTTAGATCCTATACTTTCAAGCGATCCTATACCTTGACTCAGTCCCTCTTTTTTTACTATACATCTGGCCTTTGCCATGACAAAATCCACTAAGGGGTCACTTTCTAATCTTTCCGCTTTCTCATAAAGCTCTACAGCGGACCCTAATCTTTCCAAACGACGCAGAGTTTCACTACCTCTCTCTAAAAAAGATAATACATCTTCAAAGGCGCCTTTCCTTTGATTCAACTCTTCTACCAGACTCCCGGCATCTTCATATCTACCACGGTTGTAATACATCTCCTCGAGATTGAGATCCGACAAAAGCCACGGTCGGGCATTTTCGAACATATCTTCGGCGGAGTCCATGTCTCCAAGATCATAGAAGCAACAACCCATGATATTATATGCTCTTTTATGGTCCACTCTTGGTGCATGTTCCAGAGCTTCACTGTTTTCCCCCATGGTCCATAACAACCGTGCCTCCTTCACCCCTCTCCTTTCTCCATATATGTTTCGATCCATGTAAGCGCCAACCACCTCTTCCCCCTCTATCATCCCCTTGTAGTACTTTTCTTTATCCTTCAACTCTTTTATTTTTTTGTCTTTTCTCTCAGTTTCTTTCTTCAACATTTCTAATCGGTCCATAAGTTCTTTAGTTTCCTCTCTTTTTTTGTTCAATTTGCTTTTCAGGACTTCCCTTTCACCTACCAATTGATCTATATCTTTTTCTTTCTTTTCCATCTCTTTTTCTATGTTTTCCCATTTTGCGATCTGTTCTTCTAGATCTCTTACCGTATTTTCGAGCTCGTATTTTTCATCTTCTAACTGCTGAATATCTTCTTTTTTTCCGCTGAGCAGTCCTTCCAATTCCTCTTCACGGTCCATCAACTCGCTGACTTTTTCACTAGCTTCCGCCTCTCCATCCTCTTTTTCTTCCTTTTCCTTCAATCTCCTTTTCGTGTCTTCTAATTCGTCAGCTAGATCCGTGATCTCTTTCTCTCTCTTTTCTAGATCTTTCTCCAACTCATCCTTTTTCCCCTTCAGCTCGGTGATCTCTTCCTTTTTATCGTCTATCTTGAGTTCAAATTTTCCACCGCCCTTTGGGATTATGCTGAGTTTTCCTTGGTCTTCGGTTCCCACGGCAGCCTTTATCTCTTCCTCTATCTCCTTTGAAGTGATCCTTTGCCGTGC
The DNA here is from genome assembly GCA_003551675.1 of Thermoplasmata archaeon. GTDB lineage: Archaea > Thermoplasmatota > Thermoplasmata > Halarchaeoplasmatales > Halarchaeoplasmataceae > Natronoplasma > Natronoplasma halalkaliphilum. The sequence continues at coordinate 11,338 of PUNG01000062.1, read as the reverse complement.
TTCTCCCACTATAGACGTGTCAGTGCCTCTTCCAAGTTTTTCTTGAAGGATGAACTGCAGTTCTTGGGCTTTTTTGTGCCCAGGATCGAGCTGCAGCGCTCTTTGGATGGATCTCCACGCGTCTTTATTCTCCCCTAATTTTTCCAGATATGCACCTTTTATGTAGTGATATTCCGCATTTTTTGCGTTAGAATCCACCAACTTTTCTGCTACGGACAAAGCCTGTTTGATCTTACCGAGTTTTTCGAACACCAACGCCTTATTCAACATAGCTTCTTCAAACCTTGGCTGTATGGTCAAGGCGCTGTTGAACGCATCCAGTGCTTCTTTGTATTCTCTTTTATTCAAGTGGCACAGGCCTTTTTCGTTCCAAGCTTTAAAATTTTTAGGTTCTATCTCGATCATCCTATCGAAGCAGAGAACAGCTTCGTCGTATAGTTCTAGATCTCGGAGCGTCTTACCCTTGCCTTTCCAGGCTTCTATACTATCTTCGTCGTAATCAAGGGCCTTATCGTAGAGTTCTACGGCCTTTTCCTTTTCGTCTCTACCATCATGTATCTGTCCTAATTTGACCCATGCTTCGGGATTATCGGGATCTAGGTCCAAAGAATCTCTAAAAGCCTCCTCCGCTTCCTCCAAACTATTCTTTTCAAAGAATATCAAGCCCTTTTTTAAAAAAGCCAGGGCCGGCTCGTTTTCCTCGGCTATGGCCCGTTCGTAATACTCTAAAGCCTGCTCGTAATTTCCTTCGGAGAGGCAGTGATCCCCTTCTCTAAGAAGTCTACCTCCACTTCTCTTCTCTTCCTTCTTTTCAACCCTCGATAAAAGACCAAAATTATCTAATAGCCTATAAAATCTATCTCCACCCGCAACCTCTATATCGGAATCGTCTATTTCAGCATCGATCTTTTTGGTGGTCAATAGAAGGCCGTGGGATCTTGCCGTCATCATCTTTTTCAAGCTCTCTATCTCTACTTTCACATCGCCTCCGGACCGGGTACACTTGATTATGTAATCTAGTGGTCTTTCATCCTCTTTTTCTAATCTTCCTTCGGCGACGATATCTCCACTCAACGATTTTACGTCTGAGATATGAAAACCCATGATCTCCAACAGTTCCAAGCAGATACTCTCGAACTTCTTTCTGCTCATCTTTTCGAGATTCCTCAAACACTCTTCCTCGTCGATCAACATGCCACCTTTTTATCGTAAACTCTCTCACAGATGCGTATACAACAATATTTTGAGTTGTATTAATATATTATGTCTTTTTCCATCCGCGAGATCACCTCATCCCATCCTACTAAATTTTTTTGTGATCCTGCGCATTCCACGGCGAAGGAAGCTCTAGAGGAACCTATTTTACAACACTCTTCGAAAGAGTATCCTTTATACAGTGCTGCGTAAAAGCCGCCTCTAAAAGCATCTCCTGCTCCCGTGGCTTCTTTTACTTTTGCGGGTGTATAAGCGGGTATGTCTATCCTCTCATCAGTTAGAAAAAGAGTGCTACCTTGCTCTCCCTGGGTAACTACCACGAGATCTAGATCAAAAGATTCTACCATGCTTTCCACGGATTTTTCCTCAGTATATTTTAAGGCGATCTCCTTCTCCACTTCATTGCAAAAAAATAGGTGGCTCTGCTCCAAAAAAGAACAAAAAGTATCGGGGTCGTAAACGTACTCAAGTTCTTGAGAAGGATCAAAAGCGATCAATTTATCTTCTTCTGATATCTCGTGGTAAATTTTTTTATAGTATCCAGGCACACCAGTTCCTATATGTACCACTTCACATCTCTCCAATGTCTTTTTTGCAACTTTAAAATTACGGGCTTCTTTCATGGCTCCCTGATCAACCAGGGTGAATTCATTTCCATCCCGATCTGTTACGATCCAACATCTCGGCGTTCTGAGCCCGTCGACTTTTTTTAGATCATGGGTATGAACGCCGGATCTTTTTAAAGAGTGGAGATAATCTTCAGGAAAGTCGTCACCCACGAAGGAACAGAGAGATACCTCGACCCCCATCTCGGCGGCGGTCCTTGATATGTTTGCCGCGGTACCTCCGAATCTTACTATCCTTTCATCTATCCCTATGGATGAGTCCAACTTGGGTATCCTCGGTACTCGTATAATTATATCCAAGGCAGTGTGCCCGAACACACCTAGATAGGATTCCATGATCTTTAAAAACAAGAGAAAGGTAAAAAAGGTTTTTATGGTGAGGTCTAACGCCTCTACTTTACTCTAATTCTATTTCATCTACGCTTATCTCTTCTACTTCAGGAGTATCTTCATCATCCTCCGATACTTCAAGATCTTCCTCTTCTTCGTCTTCTTCGACTTCTACGTCTCTCTCCACGACCTCGCCAAAAGCGAGAGTGCGCAGAACCCTCGTGATCTCTATTTCCACTTTATCCCCTACATCCGTGTCGGGGACAAAGACCACAAAGTTTTCTACCTTCGCGACTCCGTCTCCTTCCTTCCCTATGTCTTCTATTTTTACCTTGTACTTTTCCCCTTCTTGAACAGGAGGGGAAACACCTACGCCTTCGCTCATCAATTTACACCTCTTCTATTTTTTATTAACACATATACAATTATGTGTGTACATGCTTCAAAGAAATGGGGTTATTTATCTTTTGTCCTCTCCTCTTCAAGGATATCAACTGCGCTTTCAGGAAAGGGTACCACTTCAACGTGTCTCTTTTGCAGCAGTTTATGGTACAACTCTACTCCCTTTTCGTCCTTGGTATAGTCTCGTTTCTCTATGCTTTTTCCCTTTACCAATATCAGTTTTTGATCCCCTCCTACGCCTTTGTCCACTGCATCTAAATTCATGACGTTACCTTCCCCCACAGGGAAGTTTGTTACCACAACCGCGTCAGATCCTCTTATCAGGTCCAAATTTTTTTGGTAGGCCTCTTTACTGATGGATGAGAAAGGCGCTTCGGTAACACACAAAACATCTAAAAAATTCGCCTTCTCGTGATCGGAGTCCATGACGTTCAGTACACCTGCGGTCGCTTCGTAACCCCTCTCGATGAGTTTTCGGAAAAGACCGTCGGAAGAACCTCCACCGCAGACCACGTGGACGGTCTTACCTTTCTCTTTTGTGCCGATGCTTTTGTGCACGGGGGAGATGTAAAGGCTTCCGTCTTTTGGATGCCTGTGGACTTCGGCCTCTATACCGTAAACGGCCCGCAGATTTGCCTGCGTCAGTACCTCTTCAGGCCTCCCGAAGGCGTGTTTCTCACCGTCGTCCAAAAGTAGTATCTTGTTGCAGTAGCGGGCCGCCAGGTTAAGGTTGTGGTGGACGGAAAGAACGCTCAGACCTTCATCCTCATTTTTTTCTTTGATGGTATCCATGACTTCTTTCTTGTGACCTATGTCCAAGTGTGACGTAGCTTCGTCCAGTAGTAAAATATCCGGATCCTGTGCAAGGGCCCTAGCCACTATAACTCTCTGCATCTCTCCACCGGATAGTTCGTTTATCTTCCTATCTCGGAACTCGTAGGTCTTGGTGGTTTTTAACGATCTTTTTGTAATTTTTTCGTCTTCTTTATCATAATTTTCAAACCTTCCAAGGTAGGGACTCCTCCCCATGAGAACGACTTCTTCAACGCTGAACGGGAAGCTGATGTAGGTATCTTGAGGGACCACAGCGACGTTTTTGGCAATTTCCTTCCTGGAAAGTTCCATCACGTCTCTACCCTTGAGTTTCAGGGTTCCCTCCCACGGTTCCAAGACCTTGGTTATGCACTTTATCAGCGTGCTCTTACCTGAACCGTTGGGCCCCACCACGCCGATGAACTCACCTTTATTCATACCCATGGTCAGATCTTTCAACACCGGCTCACCTTTAAGGTAACCCGTATCCACCTTTTCAAGTTGAAGGATCACCATCCCGTATCACCTCTGTTCCTGATCAGGAGATAGATGAAGAAAGGTGCTCCAAAAAGACCAGTTATTACGCCGACCCAGATCTCGCCGCTCATCCTTGATGCGGCGTCACAGGCCACCAAAAATATGCCTCCTAAAAGTGCGGAGATGGGTATCAGTTTCTTGTGGTCCGGCCCTACCAGCAGCCTAGATGCGTGGGGGATTATAAGGCCGACAAAACCGATTATACCCGTGAAAGAGATCACCACGGCGGCGAGAAAACTCGAAGTGATAAGCTGAACGATCTTGGTTTTTTCGACTTCGATCCCAAGCTGCTTCGCCGAGGTTTCACCGGTCTGTATCACGTTCAAGTCCCTAGCGTACGCATACACCACGGTAGAGCCCAAGAGCATCACCGGCAGGCTGATCCACACGTGGTTCCAGACGGTGCCGTTGAGCGAACCCCATGTCCAGGCCACTATGCTCATCCTTTCCGCCGGATCGCTGTAAAATATTATAAGGCTGGTGAAAGCGGTCATCAAAAAGTTCATGGCAAGGCCCGCAAGAAGTAGAGTGGAGATATCGGTACGGCCTCTCACCCTTCCCAAGAAAAAAACTGTAAGCATCGTACCCATGGCGAAGATGAAAGCCATCACCGGTAATAGGTACCAAGGGAACCCGAAAAATATGCCGATCGCCGCACCCAAGGCGGCGCCTGCGGAAACTCCCAGTATGAACGGAGATGCCATGGGATTTTTGAACACGCCCTGCATGGACGAACCAGATACGGATAAAGAAACTCCTGCGATAAAGCCCAGTAAAACCCTGGGCAACCGGATCTTCATGATGATCGAGTCCCAAGTAGGGGGGGAACCAGGGTGTGTGGAAAAAAGATCTCCCACGAAAGGTATCCTCGAGAGCAGTATCTCGACTATGTTTCTGAAAGGTATATCAACAGAACCCAATGACAGCGAGATCACTACGGATGCTAAACCCAGTAGCGCGAAAGCCAGCAGTGAAGTTTTGAAGTGCTTTTTTAGAGGGTGAGACATGTTCCTTCAGCGAGTTCTTTTGAAGAGATAGACCAAGACAATGATAGGTTCGTTTCAGCCTCTTCATTTATATCCACCAACGTTTCCTGGGCTTCCACTATCCTGGGCCCCGGTCTAGACATGATGTCGCCGTCGACGAAATGGATTTCATCTTCCACCACCGCGGTGATGTCCTGCCAGGAGTCTTTCTCAGTGTATTCACTAATGCTTTCTTCAAGGTAATACGGAGCTATGATAACGTCGGGATCTCTCATCACGATATCCTCCTCAGATATGGTGGCCCAACCGATTTTATCGGAAGCGATGTTGTTGAATCCAGCGTTGGTAAAAAGGGTGTTCTGAAACGTACCTTCTCCCGGGGTATTTATCCCTTCGAATATCCCTGAGATGTACAGAACGTCGACCCTTTCGTATTCAGGCAGGTCTTTGGTATCTTCTGTGATATCGTTCATATCTTCCCTCAATTCTTGTGCCTTCTCTTCTCCTCTTTCAGGAACGCCACACATCTCCCCTAGAAGTTCCAGATCTGAGTAAACATCTTCCAGCGTGTTTCCCCCTGTCACAAAGCATTTTATACCGTAGTTTTCCATCTCATCCCTCATGTGGATGACCGCTTCCGTGATGACCATGACATCGGGTTCAAGGTCGACGATCTTTTCGTAGTCCACTTCTAATGAGTCGCCTACGTTTTGAATCGCTACGGCTTCTTCAGGATAGTCGCTAAAATCGTCGACGCCGACTATCCTCTCTCCTACTTCAAGGTGGAAGAGAAGCTCCGTGTTCGAAGCCATGAAAGAAACGATACGTTCCGGGGGTTCATCGAATCTTATCTCGTTACCCGTGGCATCTTCTACAACAAAACTTTGCTCATCTTCCTGATCGTCTTGCTCGATGGTACCGCTCAGAGGCCCCAGTAACGCTGCGATAATGAATACTACCGCCACGAGCACACCGACCGCTGCGAGTACATATTTACTTTCCATCCTATCTTCTCCAATAATCTTTAGAAAAGTAAAGAAAACTTTAGTATTTATACTTTATCCGGACCATGTTCTTTCCCGGTCAGCTCGGAAAGGACCTTCTCCTTCATATGCCTGAATGCCAACATGTTCGGATTGTTGACGTAAGCCGCACCCATCTCGACGTACTCTAAAGTTCTTTCCGGAGAAACCGCCTTCGGTACCACCGGACAGTTTAGCTCCATCTCAAGTAGCCTTTTTGATACAAGATGATTATCCACTGTGGAGAGCACTAGCTTAGCCCTTTTCACCTCGGCCTTTTCCCAAGTATATTCGTTCATAGCATCTCCGAAAACGTGGTCGGATCCACTTTTTTCCAAGGAATCGAGCTTGACGGGGTCGTTCTCTATGACTATATGGTCTATACCTCTTGATCGGCATCTTTTAGCCAATATGGTCCCTTGTCTTCCATATCCTAGTATGATAACATGGTTTTCGATATCCGATCCGACGGAACTATTATCCTCGATCTTTTTGATAGACGAACGTTTGAAAAAGTCCTTGAATACATCAAATACTTCTTCCTCCTTTGTCAGGACCATAGATGAATAGACCATGGTAACTACCGAGGCCATGATTATGGCATCGAAAAGTTCCGGCACCAATATGCCTATCAAAAACCCCTCCATGGCGATTATCAGTGTGAACTCACTCATCTGAGAAAAGCGTAAACCGGTAAGGGTCGAGGTCCGGGCATCATACCCCTCCCATGATAGTATCAGGGTAGTTATCATGGGTTTGACCAAGGCCACCAGGAGTATCAGGATCGCCGCTATCACCACAGTGTAGGTTGATGTGATGTTGAGAAGACCGCCCAGCATTGCAAAAAATATGGCTGAAAAGAAGTATTTGATGGATTCTATACCCGTTGTTACCTCGGTCAAACCGTGGGAATCGATCCTTACCGCTAGACCTGCGGCGAAGGCACCTATCAAGATGGATAACCCCAAGTAGTGGCTAAGCCCAAGAAACAAGAAAAGTAGAGAGATGCTACCCATGAGGATCAACTCTCCTGAATCATCGGCGAAGCGTATGATGTACTTGAAACCGAACTTATAGATCAAAAAAGAAATAAACAGCAGTGCTAGGCCGAAAAACAAGTTCCTAAAGACGGAGAACGCCGTGAATCCTTCCACCGTGATGGCACCCAAAATGAGTATCAAAAAAACAGCGAGCAGATCATCCGTGAACTGTATCGCTTCGGATAATCTACCATGGACCAATCGGGTCTTGCCCTTGGGACTGGCCAATTTAAAACCGATTATAGTGGAACTCAGTATCACCGCCACTGTGAAGTACAGAGAATTTGTATAGCCTAATCCGAGTATGATCCCGACCATGAAACCCAGCACACCCAGTACAAATACCTGCAGGCCCAGTAGGACCTCGCTCTCCCACAATACCTCCTTTATATCTCTAAAGTTGATAGATGCTCCGAAAGCGAATATCATGAAGGTCAGCCCCCACCTGGCCATCTCGAATATGTTCTCTTGATCTATGAAGAATCCAGCTATCACGCCGGCCAGGATGTAGCTGGGTATGGTGGGAAGTGAAAAGTGGTTAGCGATGAGGATGAATCCGCCTATGATCATGAAGACCACGGCCAGGTCGGAGATCGCTTCAACGGCCATGGGATGTTTCACCCCTTAACATTCTACAATCCTCACCGGCCATCTCTTTCAAATTATCCTCATCTTTCAGAAAACCCTCTACACAATCAAACAACTGAAGGGATGAGATCACCTTCGTAAACAAGGGCTCGTTGCCACCTAACTTGGACAGTTCTACCATATCCTCCTCTGATTCACACTCCACGAAAACCGTGGTATCTTCAGATACCTCCTCCATCAAAATAGTATTGCTGGATATGTCCGGAAGAAAGCTGAACACGAAGGCGGCATTTTTAAGGTTCAGTCCTTTTCTAACCTGATCGTATCTGAAATCACCGTAGACAAGATCAAATTCGCTCTGTTTTAGCTTATCTATGTTTTTCGGATCATGATCCAAGACCACAAGGTCGTCAAAATGCTCTTTGATGACAGGGATTAATTTTTTGGAAAGGTGGTTATATCCCAGCACTACTGCATGATTTTGGTATTCTGTAACATCTTCATCTCTCCGGTCCTCGGATTCAAACCTTTTTAACCACGGTTTCGCCCACTCATAAATCTTCTGATTGTTATATAATACATATGTGGACGAACTCATGGTCATCAAGGCCATGAGGCTCAGATAACCGAGGACTTCGATCTCTATAAAGCCCTGGGCCACTGCTAGTGCACCCACCACTAACGAGAATTCGCTCACCTGGATCATGTTTATGCTGCCGAGGAATGATGTTTTCACGGAAAATTTTTCTTTGTGGATCAAGTAGAACATTATTAGGAAGTTTCCAACGATCAATATCAACGAGGCGATGACCGCCTCCTGCCAGTAATAAAACAGTTCATCGGCCACCAACCTCAGACCGATGGTCGAGAAGAATATCAATATGAAAAAATCGGTCAATGGTTCTATCTTCTCCTCCAGCTCCCCACTGTAGGGCAGCTGTGCAAGGGCGAGCCCCGCCAAGAAAGCCCCTACTTCCAGAGAAAGATCGAATATTTCCGAAGTGTAAATGAATAGGAAAGCCCAGGCGATGGTGAAGACGAACAGTACTTCTTTGTGGGACGCCACCCTTTTGAACACTTCAGGTAATACGTAACGTGAGGCGGCCAAGGTGACTACGGTTATGATACCGACCAAAAGCAGTATCTTACCCACGGTGAAGGCTATCTCCACGGGACTAGTCAAGGTACCTATCCCTAACAGGGCGAGTGCTAAAACGAGGTATATATCTTGACCGATCAACACACCCACATTGATCCTTCCAGGTAAAGTTCTTATTTCTCCCTTATCAGTGAGGGCCTTGACTATCACCGGGGTGGCACCGAATATTGTACATAAGCCGATGACCAGTGCCTGCCAGAAAGGAAACCCAAGCATGTAGGCCACCAGGAATGCCAAAGATTGCTGCAGCACGATCTGACTTCCGGCTATCTTGACGATGGGTCGAAATATCTTCTTGACCTCGTCGAAATGCATCTTTATTCCTAGAAGGAAAAGAAGGAACCCGATACCAAGGTGAGACATCATCTCTACAAGCCCCTCTTCAACCACTATATCGAGAACCACCGGCCCCAATATAACCCCTGTCAAGATGTAAGCGACTATTGTAGGCTGGCCTAACTTATGAGCCACGTAACCAATAAGAGTGGCGGCCACGAATATGATGGCAAAGTCGGCGGAAAACGCTATCGCGGTCTGCATGATCTCATCTTAGGCGATATAGAAACCCCTCATACCTTTTTTAATTTTACGAAGATGCCATCCGCTCTCAGTAGATGTTAGTTTTGTTACCCTTCATTCTTTTTTGAGGATCCTTTAGCCGCTATAACGTCGTCTATCCTCAGTATCATGTTGGTTACCTCCGTGGAGGATTTGATAGCCTGGATCTTGATTCTTGATGGCTCGATGATGCCCATTTCAACCATATCCTTGGTAGTACCTGTATCGATATCGATCCCATGATCTTTCAACCCTTCTTTTTGATGAGCCGTGTTTAAGTTCATGAGTACGTCTATCCCGTCAAGCCCTGAGTTTTGAGCAAGGGTTCTGGGTACTATCTCAAAACTTTCGGCGAAGGCTTCGAAGGCTATTTGTTCTCTGCCTCTAATTTTTCCCGCTTCCTCCCTTAATCTATTGGCCAATTCTATCTCGACTGCACCTCCTCCTGGTAATATGGTCAGATCCTCTATCGCCACGGCTAAGACCTTTAATCCGTCTTCTAGTACCCTCTCTATCTCGTCGACTATGTGTTCCGTACCTCCCCTGATAAGTATCGAAACCGCCTTACCGTTTCTCGCACCTTCGATGAAGATCATGTTCTTGTCTGAAATTTTTCTTTCGTGGATAAGGTCCGCATGACCCAAGTCTTCATAGGAAAGCTCCTTCAGATTGTTTACAACCTTTCCTTCCGTGGCTTTCCCGAGTTTTTTCATATCCGATTTACTCACATCTTTCAGAGCGGTTATACCTGCTTTAGCCAAATAGTGCTGAGCTAGATCGTTAACGTCCTTTTGACAGATCAAGATATCGGCGCCAACTTCTTCGAGTATTTTCACCATCTTCATAATGCTCTTTTCTTCCTGGTCGATAAACTTTTGGAGCTGGTCTGTGCTGGTGATCTCTATGGATGCATCGATCTCCGTCTTTTTTACATCGAACTCATAGTTCAGAAGCGCTATCTTAGCGTTTTCTATCCTTTTAGGCATCTTCTCGTGTAGTCTTTCTTTTTCCAGGACTATGCCGTCGATAAGTTGGGACTCGTCAACGCTAGCTCCTGTTTTTTTTAGGATCTTTATGTTATCGATATCGACCTGGTAACTCTCCTTCTCGTCATCCACTATCTTCTTTACAGCCTCGAGGGCGATCTCGGCTAGATGTTCTTTATCGAGCTCTACCGTTTTTCCAGTCATGGCTGCAGTGGCGATGTTGGTAAGTACGATATCGTCCATCTCTATAGGTATCTTCAACTCTTCAATTATCTCGTATGCCTTCAAAGAAGCTAGTCTGTAACCGTTAGATATGATCGCCGGATGGATATTCCTGTCTATCAGGCCTTCAGCCTTGCTCAAGAGTTCGCCGGCGAGTATCACCGCTGAAGTTGTTCCATCCCCACATTCATCTTCCTGCGTTTCAGCGACCTCTATGATCATCTTGGCGGCGGGATGCTCTATATCTATTTCGTTTAATATCGTGACTCCGTCGTTGGTTATGACTACGTCACCCAAATTATCCACGAGCATCTTGTCCATGCCCTTTGGCCCTAGAGTACTTCTTACAGTATCCGCTATCGCTTTTGCGGCTGAAATATCATTCTTTCTTGCATCTCTCCCTTTCATCCTTTCGGTTCCTTCACTGAGTATAAATATTGGTTGACCTCTGCCGAACATTTAATCACCGGATAATAGATTGTCAAACTACTATTTAAAGTGAGTGCTCGATAGGAAATCTAAAGATCTATACTGTTTTAGCGTGTAGAATGATTGCAAGATCATGGTAGGTTAGAGAACGAGAGAGATTGAATCTCCGCATATATAAAGAAAAAATCACACATGTATTATCAGGGTTTAAATAAAACGATCCAGGATCACCTCATAACACAGGCCCTATATGGAGATAATAATATGTTTGAAAAAAATAAGACAATTTTGACCGTTTTTTCCGTTCTGATATTGATGGTCTCTTTATATTCTGGATTATCGGTATCGGAAGACATGGAGTATGGTGAAGAAACGATAGTTTTAGTAGATGATGTTGAAGATGAGATGACCATCTCTGCTATCAG
>PUNG01000044.1 GCA_003551675.1 Thermoplasmata archaeon | reverse complement strand
TCCAAGAACGCTAACGGCTGCCGCGCCGCTAAAGTCCTTAACCATAACGAAACCTTGGCCAATTCCACAGCCATCGAATTCAGATCCACGCCGTAGATACACTTCTGCGCAACCTGTCGACGTGCCCAGTGTATATCGTGGCTTTCATCAACCGTCTCTGCACCTTCCTCTTCGGCCTGCTTCTCGTGCGCGTTGACTATCTCTCGTGCAAGATGATCCACCGCATTCGTCAGAAAATGACCGCTTCCCATCGCGGGATCCAAAACCTTCAGCTCGAAGACCTTCTCCGCGAATCGATGAGCAAAGTTGCCTCCACCTTCTCTCAACAGGTCCTCTCTTATATCATCTAATATAGGATCCAAAGTATTTTCGACGATATACTGAACTATGTACTCAGGAGTGTAATAAGAACCGGTGGCTTTCCTCTCGCCTTTATCAGTCGTTAAATAGACTTCACCTTTCTCCAACTCCTCCACTACTGTACCGTCACCTTCGTATTCTTCTTTAGAATACCACTTCTCTTCTTTTCCGTCTTTTACGGCCAACATATCCTGGGAAGCAACGTTCAAATCATACTCCAACAGTCCTTCGTAAATGCTTCCAAGATGTCTGATATCTAAAGAGGAATAGTCAACGAAAACTCTTCCATCGCCGTTCTGACTTTCATGCCTGGTCAGCAGATCTATAACTTTAGCAAGGTATGAATCCCCCACCTTGTTCTCCTGTAAAAATACATTCTCTTCGCTGGCCTCTTCATCCACTTCAGTTTTGAACAGACCGCCGTTGTAAGCCGGAACATACAGTTCGTCTTCCGGTATACCCCTGTTCTTGCTTCCTTTATCTATCAGCAAGAACAGCTTCTCCAACCTATCCCATACGTTGCTCTGCCATTTTTTGTATTTCGGATCGGCTTTCTCCAGTTCGTCACACACCGATTCCTTCAGTCTGTTCAGACTGTAGTCCTCGTTGTATATCCTGTTGCCCGTATTCAACAGATCTCTACCTTCGCTCTCCGCATACAATACGAATATCAACCTGTAAAGATATATCAAGGAACTGTCGTGTATCAGATCCAGATCCTCTTCAGGATCCAGATCGTTATCGGGAAATTCTAAAAATCCTTCGGACAGTAGCCCGATGGCTTCGTAAATATTCGCCTTCAGGTCTTCTCCCAATTCTTGAGAAAAGAGATTACTTTTATCATAGACTTTATCCAAAAAACATTCTTCTCTTTTGTCTTTGACAAAAGCTTCCAACCTAAACATCAGATAAAAGTACTTAAAAGTCTCTAGATCTCCTCTTTCCAGAAGAGTAGGAAGGTCTATCTCATAATACGAATCGAGTTTATGGCTCGTTTTGGAATAATACAATCTCCATTTTTCACCGTTGGTCAAGATGGCCCAGTCCACGGGTGTCTCCTGCAGATAAACGTAGACTTGGTGAGACGGATTGGTGAAGTCTCGAACACCTCCCCTTTTGTCTAGGTTCCTTCCCCATCTTTTAGCCTCCGCTATGGTCACGGCGTTTTTGTAAAAATCTTCGTCCTTTTTTCTTTTGTACGCCTTCTTCAGGGCATCGTCGTTTTCGAACATGCCGTAGTCAGGCGTACGCTGACGTTCTTTCACAGCCTCTTCCGTCCCATACTCGTATCCCAACTCTTCGAATATGGGATTGATGAATCTGTTTTGTAGATAATCTTCCTGGTAAGTCTCCACATAGTCTTTGTGCTCTTCATATATCTCTTTGATATTCTCGAACGTCTTTTCGAGCGTGTCTTCATCAACGGATCTCCATGTATCGGATTCGGGAAGTAAATTTTCTAAGTAATAATTCGAAAACAAGTCACGGTTCACAAGATGTTCTAGCTTTGTTTGGATCGCCATTGAATTTCCCTCTGATATGCGGCGTTTGTATAAGGGATAGAATACTTAAAGGTTGTGAAACAAAAAAAGTTTCAAAGATCTAGTGAGATCCATCTTCCCTGCAGCATCAACCCCCATCGCCATTTTTTACGAACGTCGACTGATTTCGATTTTACAAAGATCGTCGCATCGGAGAATAGGTATTCCGATCGCTCTTTTTCTTGTTCAGAGCGGGAAAGCAGCCGCCAACGCCCTACAGATGAACCATAAGAGTTTTAAACAATAATCATCATTATACTAATCATGATTATTCAAAGGCCGGAGCTCGCCAAAAGGATAAAAGAACTGGATAAATGGACCATGGTCTACGGGAGAAGAAAAACTGGTAAAACTTTCCTTCTGAGAGAGTTCGTGCCTCACGACGAATATTTTTTCGTGAAGAGAGACAGGACCATCTTGACAGAAAGAGATCAAAAGATGGAAAGTATGGTCTACGACACTTTTATAGAGATCCTTCAGCGTGAGCTATCCAATGAAAAAACTCTTGTAGTCGACGAATTTCACCGTCTTGGAGATGATTTTTACGATATTTTACACAGTATGAAGAAGAACGGAAGACTCATATTGGTCTCTTCAACTCTATCTCTTTCAAAAAAACTTTTGGACCAAAGATCACCTCTGATGGGCCTCTTCGCAGAGGTCCCGGTTCCTATAATAGACCTCTCTAACTCACTCAAAGCACTAGAATCGAAAGATCATGCTAAAAAAGAGAGGATGGAACTGGCGACGATACTGCGAGAACCTATCACCATCGAATATGCAGATCGAGATGACAGCGCAAAAAACACACTTTTAACCGTTCTTCAGAATTCTCTGAAAACTATCCCGGCTTTGGTAGGAGAAATCTTTCAAGAGGAAGAACGCCGCCTTTCAAACATCTACGAAGGAATCTTAAGAGCTATAGCCACAGGTAATACCGTCTCTGGATCCATCGCAGATTATCTTTTTTCTCACAAGCTGATCGATAAAAACGATCCTAGTTTAGTTCAACAGTACCTCGCGAACATGGTCGAACTCGGTATACTCAAAAAAACGAAGATGTACAATAAAAGAAAGAACAGGTACGCCCACGCCTCACACCTGGTCCATCTCTATTACTATGCGGACGAGCATTACAACATCGCCGAACGATATCCTTCGAAGAAAGAAACGAAAAGGATAATCGACGAGGTGATACCTCATCTCATAGAAGACGTGGTTCGAGAACGCCTTGCCAAAAAACACGGACTGACCGAAGGTGTCATAGAGACTCCAGACCACGATATCGATGCCTGCCTGCTGAGATTCAAGAAACCCGCTATGATCGGAGAAGTCAAGTGGAAAAACAAAATAAAGAAAAGAGACGTAACTAGGGCGGAAGAAGTACTTTCTCAGTATGAAGTGGAAAAGCGATTTTTATTTGTTCCGGACAAAGAAGAAGTGACCTCAGACTCTCTTGAAGTGATAGACGTGAGCGACCTTTCGAGAACAGAATAATAGCCATTATACTAATCGTCGTTATAGTAGATGTGGTGAATCCGGGATCTCATCTTCAACTGATCCAACACTCTCTTCGATCTCCTTCATCTTCGTCCTGATCTGATCCTCTCTCATACTATCGCTTCCTTACCTATGTAGTCATAATATCTGTGTTTAAAATCATCGAATTCTCTAATCGTCCGATAAGCTATTTCATATAACTCTCGCTTATCCCTACGATACAATACTTCGCCTTTCAAGACCTCTTTTCTAACATATAATGGCAGTGATTGAAAGATCTGTATGTCATAATCATCAGCGAACAGTTCAGATAATATATCATACCTGAAGCGAGAAGCCTTCTCTTCATCTCCATCGTAACCCACACATAGGTCTATATCGGATCCTTCCCTTACTCTATTTTCAGATGCGGACCCATAGAGTATTACGAATTGAACTTCATCGAATCTTTTTATCTTATTCACGACTTTGTCCAATTCTCGCTCCATTCATCCCGATCTCCATTCAAACTTTCAAACGCAGACCTCTCATACATCTTTTAAAGTATAAACTTTTTGTAAAAATCAAGCATTCACTCATGTCCGTGAGCACGCGGCCCTCGTCGATAACGATCACCTCTCACTTATCTTCGCAATCGCCATCAGAGGACCATCGGAAGATGAGTCTCTCGAACACTGTTTCGTCTCATATCTCACTCACCCAGTCGACCTCCTTTCCTGTTCATACGCACTTAAACCCAATATAAAACAGATTAGTCTATTTCAAAATAGTCTATTTAAGATTAGAAAACTTTATTCGTTCCGGACAAAGAAGAAGTGACCTCAGACTCTCTTGAAGTGATAGACGTGAGCGACCTTTCAAGAACAGAATAATAGCCATTATACTAATCGTCGTTATAGTAGAAGGTGGTGAATCCGGGATCTCATCCTTTTCTTCGCGAGAATCGGGCGGGGAAGCGGCTGTAACATAACACTCCCTCAGCTCTTACAAACGGACAGGACCCATCGAAAGGCCTAAATAGTATAATCTAGATTAACTTAATCATGATTAAACAATTCCTAAATAGAACCAACGAACTTCAAACGTTGAACTCCCGCTACAACTCCAAAAAAGCGGAGTTCACGGTGATCTACGGCAGGAGGAGGATAGGTAAGAGTCGACTGATAGATGAGTTCATAGATGATAAAAGGGGCGTGAGACTTCTAGCTAGAGAAGAATCAGAGAAGATGACCCTAGAGCGGTTCTCAAAGAACCTGGCGGAACTCTTCGAAGACGAGACTTTAGCTCAAACGACCCTGCCCGATTGGGACAGCTTTTTCCAATATCTCGCTAGAAAAACTGAGGAAGAGAGATTCGTGATAGCGATAGACGAGTTTCCCTACATAGTTGAACAGAACCGTTCCTTCCCATCGATACTTCAGGATCACTGGGACCGTTCATTAGAAAACACGCAGATATTCCTGATAATCTGCGGGTCCGCTGTCAGCGCTATGGAAGACATCATGGGTCATAAAAGCCCGCTGTACGGCAGAAGAACTTCGCAGCTCCTCATCAAGCCCATCTCTTTCAAAAATATCTACCGGGAGATAAACATCGACATCGAAAAGGCGATCGAATTTTATTCCGTTTTTGGAGGAACACCTCCGTATTTTATGGAAGCAGACTTGAACGAGACCTTGGAACATAACCTCGTTCACAACGTCTTCCAGTACGATTCCTTCTTACTTCAAGATACTGAATTCGTTCTCAGAAATGAGTTGAAAAAACCCCACCTTTACTTTTCGATCCTCACCGCCGTGGCTGAAGGAAAGACCAAGGTCAACGAAATAGTGAACCACACAGGCGTTAAAAGAAGCAAGGTCGGGAGGTACCTTTCGATACTCAGAGATCTAAAATTGGTGGAAAGAGAGGTTCCAGTCACGGAAGAAAACACGAAATCGAGAAGAGGGATATACAAATTGAAAGATAACTTTTTCAAGTTCTGGTTCAATTTCATAAATCCCAATCAGATGTTGTTAGAACGGAGCAAATCGCAGGAGTTGGCGGACAAAGTGATGGAAGGTCTTCCCAACTACATAGGACCGCTTTTCGAAGATATATGTAGAGAACTCGTCTGGGACGATTACGACTACCAAGAAGTGGGTAGGTGGTGGTATAAAGAGAACGAGATAGACATAGTAGGGTTGAACTCTGATCAAAAAAAGATCCTCTTCGGAGAATGTAAATGGTCTGAAGATGTTGACCCTAGATCGTTGTACCATAAGCTGAAAGAAAAGAAAAACGAAGTGAGGTGGAACGGTCAAAACAGAAAAGAAGAGTTCGTACTTTTCGCTAAATCCTTCAAAAACGACTTTACAAAGGAAGATCTTACACTCGTCGACTTAGAAAAGATGGAAAGATCCATGAAATAACTCGGCCAACTCTCCATGGACAAAACAGCCATGAAGTTCTTCACCAGAAAAGTCTTGCCCACTTTCCTTCTGCCATAGAGCAACGTGTGATCGAACAAGTCATCAAATATGCAAAAAGATTTTTTCTACCTGTCCACTTTTTTTACCCAGCCTTTCAGCACGGCCGCTGTGATCACCGCCACAGCCAACAAAGCCACGGTGAATCCAGGCGTGTCTTCTTCCTCTTCGAAGTGCACCGTTAGATCCATATCGCTCTCGACTTCCATGGTGATCTCGCTTTCGTTTTCCAAGCCTTCGGGAACTCCTTCCCATAGCTGGAATCCGTGATCCTCTCCGGGGAGCGCCCTGATGCTCACGCTTTCACCTTCTTCGTACTCCTGGCTGTATGGAAGTTCCACATCCCGGCCATCCACTTCTACCCTTCCCTCTCCTCTGCCGATCTCTATGGTCAATCCATAGGTCTCTACCTCAAATCGGGCTATGACCATCTTTTCATGGTCCATCACAACGGTGATCTCTTCTTCGCTGCTTTCAACGTCGCCGGTCCATCCCTGGAAAAGGTACTTTTCATCCGGCTCTGCGGTAAGGACCACTTCTTCGTTCTCTTCATATATCTCAGTCCAGCCGTCTTCCACCGCATCACCGTCGACTTCTACAGTACCTTTTCCTTCGATATGTATGGATAATTCGTAAGTTTCCTTCGGTATGTTGAAGATGAATACGTGTCCTTCCACTTCTATCTCGTAGTCACCGGCTTCTTTTAGACCATAAATAGTCGTAACGGTCTCGGTCTCACCGGCTTCGACTTCAACCGTCTCTTCACAGATCAGTTCACCGTTCAAGTAGAACTCAACTGTATATACCCCTTCTAACTCGCCCACGTTGGTCACGTCTATGCTTATCTCGACTTCGTCCCCCAGCTCAGGCTCTTCCGGCTCCACCGTTAGAGCAGAGAATTCGAATTCCGCAGGAGCCAACTCCTCAAAATGTGCCGTTACCGTTCTGTTTTCGTCCATCACCACCGTGATCTTTGCGTCTTCGCTTTCCACACCGTTGGTCCACTCCACGAAAGACCAATCTTCGTCAGCCAACGCCGTCAATTCAACTTCGCTACCATCCACGTACCGGTCCCTCTCGGGGTCCAGCTCCACGTGACCCTCGCCCTGAATTTTCACAATCAGATAGAAGTGTTCTACGTCTTCGTAGAAGTATGCGGTCAACGACTTGTTTTCATCCATCACCACCGTTATCACTTCTTCCTCGCTTTCAACATCTCCTACCCACTCAACAAACTCCCAACCTTCCTCAGGTACGGCAGTTAAAGTGACTTCCGTGCCCTCTTCGTAGTCTTCCTGCTCCGGCTCTACCACAACGTCTCCTTCCCCTTCTATGTTCAATTCTAGTTCGTAGTATTCTATCTCTTCTTGGAATCGCGCCTCCAAGGTGTAGTTACCCATGATGAACATAGTGGTTTTATAGGATTCAGTGTCCTCGATGGTTTCGTTATCGCCGGCCCATCCAACAAAAGTATGACCTTGGTCCGCAGCGGCCTGGAGCTCTATCTCAGTACCGCGTGTATATTCGAATGTATCTTCGCCGGGCTGAAGAACTGTTCCGCCTTCCGTGGAACCCACGCTCAGTTCGTATACCTCCGGTTCTATCTCCCAGGCCAAGAACGGATAGCCTTGATTCGTTACCCCGTCCATGTCCCATATATCATACCCGTCTTCATCGTCATAAGGATCACCCACAAGATCCCACGGCTCGTCCAGACCTTCGGTCGATAAATCTGTGAACGTAGCTACGTCTTTCATCTCAGCAGTGGTCTTTCCCGTGCCTCCATCGGATCCATCTTGTTCAGTGGTTTCCACGTCCCAAAAAGAATCAGATACCTCGTGGTTGTTCCTTCCCACCAGACCTCCTACTTCCTCATACCCGCTCACGTTCCCCGTAGCATAACTGTTTTTTACGATACCTTCAAAATTTTGTCCCACCGATCCACCGACTCGTTCGTCTCCATCCACGTTCCCCAGGGCGTAGGAATCTTCCACCAAACAACCTCTACCGTTCTCTCCTATGAGACCGCCGACGCATACCTGGCCGGTCACGTCCCCTACAGAGTAGGACCTCTTGACCGTACTGTACCCTTCGTTCCGTCCGACGAGTCCGCCTACAAAGGAGTCGCCTTCTACCGTTCCTTGGGCATACGAGCTTTTTACGACTCCCGAGTTGACTCCCAGGAGTCCGCCGACTTCTTCATGCCCCAGAACGTTCCCTACGGCATGGGAGTGCTCCACCGTGTCCTCATTTTTTCCGACTAGCCCGCCGATACTTTCTTCGCCTTCGACGCTTCCGGTAGCGTAGGTTCCGTTCAATACACCGTCGTTCCCTCCTGCGAGTCCACCCACGTAGTCGTTGCCGGTAACGTTCACAGCAGCATACGAGTTGGATACGGTGCCTCCGTTTTCACCCACCAATCCACCTATATAATGATCATACAGCTCGTCACCCACGGCACTTCCGGCGGCGTAGCACCCATCTATGGTACCGCGGTTCAGCCCCACGAGCCCTCCTACGTGATAGTCTCCGGCGACCCGTCCGGAGGCGTAAGAATCCTCCACTAGACCTGTGTTCCATCCTACAAGACTCCCCACACGCCAGTATCCTTTCACATATGAGTCCACGAGACCTACGTCTCTCACTATGCCCTCTTCATCCAAGAATCCTATAAGACCCACGTGGTCCTGGTTCCCACGGTCTATGTGTAATCCCGTGATCTTGTATCCTCTTCCATGGAGTACGCCTTTGAACCTGTTCTCTGTATCTCCTATGGGTAGGAAACCCCTATCATCGTTCCACTCTTCCGTTTCCCGTGCATCGATGTTACCGGCTAGCTCATAATGCGCGGTAAGGTCTTCACTCATGTTCTGCAGTTGGTGAACGTTCTCTATGAGGTACGGCTCGTCTTCACTACCTGCTAACACTACTTCTTCGTTACCTTCCGAACTTTCTATTGGTAATGCACCGAGACTTAAAAGGAGCGATAAAAATATCACCACGGTCAAGATCTTTTTGATAAGCATGTTAGTATTTAGAGGATATGACGACTTATAAAATTTTTACTTCCATCTACCAGTCAAACTTTTCGATACTTCTAAATAGGTGTCTCTCACTTTTTGCATGTGAGGCCAGATGATGGACGAAAATAAAGCTATCATAGTCGTGGACATGATAAACGACTTCGTCACCGGAAGATTGGGCGGTGAATATGCCGAAGCCATAGTTCCCGATGTGAGAGAACTCCTGGAAAAAACCAAGGAAAAACACATGATGAGGATATTCGTTCAGGACAGCCACGAGGAAGACGACCCTGAGATACCACACTGGGGCCAACATGCCATGAAGGACGAAGAAGGTTCGGAGACCATACCGGAACTTCAGGGCCTAGCGAATAAAAAAATCAACAAAAGATTTTACGACTCATTTTATAAGACAGACCTGGAAAAGATACTCAAACAGAACGGAATAGATCGGGTCATACTGGTGGGAGTAACGACGGACATATGTATTCAGAACACCGCCGCCGGAGCGTTCTACAGAGGTTTCGATATAACGGTCTTGAAGGATTGTACGGCGGCTCTTTCAAAAGAGAGGCATGAAAATGCTCTGGAATATATGAGAACCATCTTCGGCGTTGAAGTATCATCCAGTGAGGAAATTATAGCCACCATGGCCCCAGATCAAAACTGAAGCGCTTCGCCCTATATTGTACTCAAATCCAATCTTTCCTTCCAATATATTGTATTCAAATCCAATCTTTAGAAAAAAAGAAAAGAAGTGATTTTTCTCTTCGAGGTTTTCACCAAGAGTTCAGTCTTCTGGTTTTCCGGGTTCTATCTGATCATCGTCCCCTTTCTCTTCAGGACCTTTCCAACCGTGGACCTCCTCCGCGGGAGATACTCCTTCTTTGGATATTTTTGGGGGTATGGGTTTTTCTTCCTCTACTTCTTCCTCCTCTTCAGAGTCTTCTTTCTTCGAAAACTTTTCTTTGAGGCAAAAACCGCCTGTTCCTTCCTGAGAAAGCATATAGAACCCTATTCCGAGGATTATGAGCAGTAGAACGATGCCTATCAGACCACGCAGTGAAAGACTGCCGAATACCCTTAAACTCATGGAAGAAGGCTCCTCTTCGACCGAGATGGGTTCAGTGTTGAAAGTTTCTCCCTCGGATTCTACGTGTAAGAAGTAGGTGCCGTCCGAAACCTCCGGGACCTCAAATGTGAAAGTGCCCTCGGGACTATCGGTCTGTACCCTTCCTTCGTGCCCGGTACCTTGGAAGAAGTAATTCAAAGTTATCTTTTCCGGTAGTCTTTCGTTACCAACGGCCCTCAATCTGTATCGTATCTCTATCTCGTCACCCGGTTCGTAAACGTCCGTTGTGTAACTAGAACTGGTTTTTATGCTTATCTCCAATTGATACCGCGATGCCTCTCTGAGCTCTAGTGATTCTTGAACCAGGATCCTGCCCGTAGAGACGACTTCAAGTCTTGCTTCATAAGATGAACTCGGTTCTTCCGGTACTTCGAAGGAGAATTCGCCGTCTTCAGCTTCGCCCATGTCGATGATATCTTCATTCGCATCGATCACTTTGTACATCTCCGACCTGGTGACGTTGGTTCCCAGGACTTCGTACTCGAAGTTTATGGTGTCGCCGCCCACGTATTCTATTTGGTCCGCGTTCAACAACAGCTGTATCTCGTGAACTGGGATGCGCATCTCTTTGTACCCTGTAGTATCCTGATCCATCTTTGCATAGACTATAAGATACAGGTCTTCATCTTGATTAAAACTCTCAGGTACCGTGAACACTATGGATCCGTTGGCAGCGTATCCTTTCTCGTATACTTTACCGTGTCCGCCTACAACTTCGTACCTAACATTGGCGTCCACCGGTTCGCCCTGTTTGGTGACGGTGTAACTCACGTCTACTTCGTCACCGAGGTGATAATCATGTTTGTCTCTCTCCAGGTGTATATCCAACCATCTTATCTCCTCCTCTATCCGTACCTCTTGCTCAGCGGGATAAACGGTGGTATCGTGTCTTTCAGCTGTGATATTTACATGGTATATACCTCCGCTTATGTTCTCCGACAGATGTATGGGTAATACGACCCGTCCGCTGTCATCGGTTCTAGCGCTAGATCCGTATTGACCGTAACCCACGGATTCGCCATCTTGTTTAAGATCTACTGTGACATGAGCATCTTCTACAGGTGATCCCAAGACGGTGGTTTCAGTGGTCACGTATATGGTCTGCCCCGAGAGATATTCGTTGCTGTCCGTCCAGAAATTTGCATCGAGCTCACCTATGGGTATGTTTCCTACCCAGTAAGACGTATGATCTTCATAGGTTCCGTTGGCCCATACTTCCAATGTCAGTGGGAAAAAGGTATGAACATATTCTGGTATCTCGAAATCAAAGTACCCCGTATAGGGTTCTTCTTCAGGACCCATGGTCCGTTGGATAAAGTCTTCATCGCGATAAGTTATCATGTATTCGATATCGATATCCTGGGCTTGTGAGCCGTCCAGTAGTTTCTCCACGGTATAATGGACCTCCACGGTATCCTGGGGCATGTACGCCGTTTTATCCGTGGTCGCATCCAAAGAATACTTTCTTAACTCGAAGGACCTCTCCGCTAATTCATCATCGTCTAGGGAGTAAACCACGACGTGATATGTACCGTCGGGCTCGCCTTCGGGTATCTCGTATTCTTCTAACCAAAGTCCACCCTCGAATTCTTGATTATGCCATGACTCCAAGGTCCTGTAAGGTTCTTCAGTGGAGTCTTGTATCCGTATATCTACTCTCTCCTCGTAATTGCTCTCTATCCTGATCTCCATCTCTTGGCCTTGGGTATATTCGTCGTCTATCTCTATATTTATACCTACGATGGTGAAAGTAGAAGATGCTAATTCTTCTTCACCAGGCCCGTATATAACGATCTCGTAATCACCGGGTCCGTCCAGATCCTCGGCGCGGAAGCTATCTTCTACCTCGTCATCCCAATAGTTGTTGATGTACATGATCACTTCGCCATCTCTCTCCACACGAGCGCTCACGAGGCCGGGTAAGGGTTCCGGAGGCCAACCATATTGATCTCTGATCTTAACCGTGAAGTATACCCAGTCTCTTTCGTCGAAGTAAGACTTTTCATCTCCTTCTTCATCGGTGGTGGTGACAGTGGAGCCGGCGGTAAGGTCCTGATCATCGTATACTATTATCATATGGGTATCTTTTTCCTCTTCGTCTTCGGTGTCATACAACTCGAGGTAGTACTCTCCAACGCCGTCGTGCTGTAAGAATACGTTGTATTCAGAGCTGAAATAATTTCCGTCTTCGTCTGTTTCTATCATCCTTTGAGGACCAACTGGATCGTGTTCTGAGTCCAGTAATCTGACACGATATTCAGTTTCACTCTGTGCACGCACGTCAAAATATATCTGATGTTGTTCAAGAAATTCAGCTCGAGGCCTTCCTGTTTCATCGGTGGGCCTTATCTCATCGCCCTGGGCCCTACCAGGGACGGCCACTACCGAAAATAAGGAGATGACCAACAGTGCTATCACAACTACATGCAAGATTTTTTCATTTCTCATTTTTTCACCTGTCAGACATATAACTTCATTAATCTGATATGTGTTTTCATATATAAAACTTTTAGTATGAGAGCGGATGACAAACCATTAGAAAACAATGATTAAATTTAAATATGTTTGTGCTCAATCCGGTTGGATATGACCAATTCTGAATGGGAGGAAGCCAAAGCATGATCCGGTTCGGACCCAGCGGCATCCCTCTTTCCTGTAAGGGCAGAACGCTAGAAGACGGGATAGAGGACGTACATAAATTAGGTCTCAGCGCCTTCGAGGTTCAATTCCTACGGCCCAAAGTGAGGACTAGACCGGTGGAGGAAGAAGAAGTCGGATTGAAAGCTAAAGAGGTACCAGAAAAATTCATCATAGGTGTCAATAGAGGTAGAGACTACAGGGAGATCTTCGTGGAAGATCTGGATAAGGAATTACAGCACGGCGACATGATACACTCCATAATCGGTGGGGTGGCCGATGACTTCTATAAATTCTCAAAACTCGAGCGGTTGAGTAAAGAATTGGATGTCCATCTATCACTGCACACGCCTTATTATATGAAATTTACAGAGAGAGATACAGATCCCGTGGAAAAGTCAAAACGATGCTTCCGATACGGTGCGGTCATGGCGGACATCTTAGGTGCCGAGCCCGTGGTGACGCACCTGGGATTCAAAGATAAAGGAAAAGATAAAGACGATATAGAACAATGCGTGGTGGAAAATCTAAGGGACCTAAGGGATTGGATGGTTGAAAATTGTGAAAACGATATAAAGATAGGAGTAGAGACCCAGGCCGGTGAAGATATCTATGGTAACCTGGACGAAACTCTGGAGATCTGCAGACAGGTTTCCGGCACGGTTCCAGTGATAAATTTTGCCCATGTAAAAGTCGAAGATAAGTACCCTCTCGAGGAGGAAGAAGATTTTGTAGATATATTCGAGATGTGCAGCAACTTTGTACATGATTCGTATCACGTTAATTTTTCAGGGGTCGAAGAAAGGAGGAGGAACGAGTGCAGGATGACACCTATAAAGAGAGGAGATCTGCACTTTGAAGACCTTGTGGGGTATCTCATCGATACGGAAGAGAACATAAATATCATATCTACTTCGCCTTTAAAAGAACACGACGCCATGTACATGAAAGTTATCTTCGAACGTATCTACACCAGAGAGATAGGAAAAGAATTGAGAAGAGATTGAGAAGATGAACGATTCGAGAAAAGAGAATATTCTGGAAGAAAGCATCGATCACATACTGAGTTCCATAAAAGATTCATTGGAAGAGTTAGATAGGCATAAGATAAACGAGGCTGTAGAGCTGATCTCGTCGTCGGACAACGTCTTCGTATACGGTTCCGGAAGATCGGGACTCGTGGGACGTACCTTCGCCATGCGGTTGATGCAGATCGGATTGAATTCATACTTCATAGGCGAGACGAACACGCCTGCGGTAAAAGATGGAGATTGTTTATTCCTGGTTTCCAAGACCGGTGAGACCCAAACCGCTATACAGAGCGCTCGCATCGTACGTGAACGGGTCCCGGGGGCAAAGATAATAGTTCTATCTGCTAGTCCCGATTCATCCTTGGTTGAATATGGAGACCTCAATATGATCATAGATATAGCTAACGGAGACGAAAAAAATCCCCTAGCACCTCTCGGGACCGTGTTTGAAGACACGGCGATGATATTTTTAGACGGTTTGGTTGCGGTCTTGATGGAAGAACTGGGCGAAGATGTGGAAGACATGAAAGATAGGCATCCTATACTGGTCTGACCAGGTAGATCCCCTCTTGTGTGCCAAAAGATTTATAGCTTACCTTCAATCATCAGAAGAACCAACCGTTTCAACGGAGTTGAATAATTTGACAAACGGATTGAGTGCTGCAAGACAATTAAAGAAGAACCGCCAGAAGTTCAGATGGAGCGACATGGATTACAAGAGGAGAAAGTTAGGTCTGAAAGAAAAGACCGATCCACTCGAAGGTGCTCCCCAGGGAAAAGGTATCGTGTTAGAAAAAGTGGGTATAGAAGCGAAACAACCCAATTCCGCCATAAGAAAATGTGTTAAAGTCCAGTTGATCAAGAACGGAAGGCAGGTCACGGCTTTTGCCCCGGGAGAAGGAGCTATAAGTTATATCGATGAACACGACGAAGTCCTTATCGAAGGTATAGGAGGGATGAGGGGAAAAGCTAAAGGAGATATCCCTGGAGTAAGATACAAGGTGGTCAAAGTAAATCGTGTAGCATTATCTGAATTGATAGCGGGAAGAAAAGAAAAACCATTGAGGTAGTTAAAATGGCCGACGAAAATACTGAAGAAGAAAAAACGACTGAAGAACAGCGGAGGAGGGAAAGATTGTACGAGGAACTCGACATGCCGCTTCTATTCGATAAGTACGACATGAAGGAAGTGGAAGTTGGTGATCCTGGACTCGAGAAGTACATAAATCTATTACCGGTATTGGTACCACATAGTGGTGGAACCCATGCCAAAAAGAGGTTTGAAAAGGAAAAGGTCAGCATAATCGAAAGGTTGATCAACAACATGATGAGAACCCAGGATTATACTGGAAAAAAGATGAAGAGTTACAAAGCGGTCAGAAACGCCTTGGACGAGATACATGAAAGGACCGAAAAAAATCCCGTACAGGTACTGGTTATGGCCATCGAGAACAGTGCGCCTCGAGAGGAGACCACCCAGATAACCTACGGAGGTATCTCGGTACCCAAAGCAGTGGACGTGGCCCCGTGCAGAAGGATATCACTATCACTCTCCAAGATCGCCCAAGGAGCCGTCAAGGCGTCTTACAAGAATAACAAAGATGTCTCCATATGCCTGGCAGAAGAGATAATCAAATCTTCTAGAGCGGACAGAGACAGCTTCGCCGTGAGTAAGAAAGAAGAAACTGAAAGGATGGCTGCTTCAGCGAGATAAGATCAAGATTACTTATTTGGTGATTTTTTATGGGAAGAAAAGAGAAGAATGTTCAAAAAGCTAGAAAACTGATGGAAAAACCGAAACAGATCCGCAACATCGGTACCGCGGCTCATATCGATCACGGAAAGACCACTCTGAGCGATAATCTCATCGCCGGAGCCGGGATGATGTCCGAAGAGCTGGCAGGTACTCAGTTGATGCTGGATTTTGACGAACAAGAACAAGAGAGAGGGATAACTATAGATTCGGCGAACGTATCTATGGTCCACGACTACGAGGGGGATGAATACTTGATCAACCTCATCGATACCCCTGGTCACGTCGATTTTGGCGGCGACGTTACAAGGGCAATGAGAGCCGTGGACGGAGTGATAATCGTCGTATGTGCCGTGGAGGGTATAATGCCTCAGACCGAGACGGTGATCCGCCAAGCACTGAAAGAGAAGGTAAAACCCATCCTATTCATTAACAAGGTCGATAGGCTCATCAAGGAACTGAATCTAGGGCCCGAAGAGATGCAGCAGCGTTTCCACAAGATCATAAGGAACGTCGACGAGCTCATCAGGAAAAACTCTCCTGAAGAGTTCAAAGGCGAGTGGAGACTTGACGTGGAAGGAGGCAACATCGCCTTCGGCTCGGCTCTGAAGAATTGGGCTATCTCTTTTCCCTACATGAAAAAAGAGGGCATAAGCTTCAAAGACATATACGCCCACATAGAAGAGGGAAAAGGACGTGAACTGGTGAAAAAGGCGCCTCTGCACGAGGTGCTATTGAATCAGGTGATCAGACACATGCCCGACCCAATAACGGCCCAAGAATACAGGATACCGCATATATGGAGAGGTGACCCGGAAAGCGAGATCGGACGGACCATGATAAATTGTTCCGAGGACGGGCCCACCGCCATGATGGTGACCAAGATACTTATAGACGAGCATGCGGGTGAGATAGCGGTAGGCAGGCTGTTCGGAGGAAAGGTGAAAGATGGTATGGAACTGCACATCGACGATCAGCCCAAAAAAAATAGAGCACAACAGGTATCTTTGAGCGTAGGAGCCGACCGTATACCCGTGGACGAGATAAAGGCCGGTAACGTGGTAGCCATAGGCGGTTTGAGAGACGCCATAGCAGGTTCGACGGTGAGCTCGATAGATGAAGTAGTGCCCTTCGAAGAGATGAAACACTTCTCGGAACCCGTTGTTACGAAAGCGGTAGAAGCTAAGAACACCGCGGACCTTCCCAAATTGATCGAAGTTCTAAGGTCCGTAGCCAAGGCCGACCCGTCCATAGATATAAAGATAGATCAAGAGACGGGAGAGCATCTTATATCGGGTATGGGCGAACTGCATCTGGAGATCACTGAGCACCGAATACAGGAAGAACACGGTGTACCGATAACGTCTTCCGAACCCATCGTGGTTTACAGAGAAAGTGTGGAGCACGAAGGCGGAACTTTCGTCGGTATTTCCCCGAACAGACACAATCGATTCTTCTTCGATATAGAACCTCTAGAAGATGAGATCGTAAAGGCGATAGATCAAGGTGACATCTCTGTACACGGTAAGATAAAAAACAAGAACGAGTTAGCTAAAGATCTGAGAGAGTTGGGCTTCGATAAAGATGAGTCTAAAAACTTCATCAGCTTCACAGAAGACAACGTACTTCTAAACATGACCAAAGGTATACAGTACCTCAACGAGACCATGGAACTCATCGAACAAGGATTCGAAGAAGTATGCGAGGAAGGACCACTGGCTAGAGAACCCTGTAAGGGCGTTAAAGTGAAACTGGTGAACGCAAAGCTGCACGAAGACACCATACACAGAGGACCCGCCCAGGTGATACCTGCGGTAAAGAACGCCATCTACGGAGCCATGTGTCAGGCGGAAAGGATCTTACTGGAGCCAAAACAGAAAGTGTTCATAGACATCCCTTCCGATCTAATGGGCAACGTGAACGTCGAGATACAACAGAGAAGAGGCGATGTGATAGACATGCAACAGGAAGGCAGCGACTCACAGATAGTTGCAAAATGCCCCGTGGCGGAGATGTTCGGCTTCTCCGGAGATATACGGAGTGCCACCGGAGGAAAGGCCCTTTGGTCCACGGAACACGCTGGCTTCGAAAAGGTCCCGAACTCTTTGATATCTGAAGTGGTCAGAGAGATCAGAGAGAGAAAGGGACTGAAACCGGAACCCTTTGGAGAATCACACTACGCCGATTGATATTGTTTTTAAAAAGGCGGAAAAACCCTTTCTTTTTTTCTTCGAGTAATTACACTATAAAATCATAGTTTTCCAAAATATTTAAATCAATCTAATCACCTAAATCAAGGAGAGAGTCGTTACATGATAAAGAAAGTCCTTGTAGTCACTATCATCATATCGCTGTTGCTCAGTGGGGTAGGAGTAGTTGTTGGTGAGGTAGAGGTGGAAAATGAACTTTTGGAGGTTCAAGAGATCTATGATTGGAACGATCTATATGATGTGCGGGACGATCTAGACGGCGATTATATTCTGATGAACGATCTGGACAAGGATATGGACGGTTACGACGATTATATGAAGAGGGTACTCACCAATCCAGAGTTCGATGGAGAGGAAGGAAGTACTCCTGATGATTGGTCTGGGAGTGCGGAGATCATAGATGAACAAATTGATGGAAACAATGTAGTTGAAGATGATTCTGATACAGGTGGGTATCTAAGACAAGATGTGGGGGATATAGATGAAAGTGAATCTTACACTTTAAGTTTCTATGCACGAAAGGAAGGGACAATAAATGATGGACACGCTCGACTATCTTTTTATGATGATAGTGACGATTATATAGATGAACATGCAATACAGAACGATTTTGATACTGTTCTTACAGATGAATGGCAGAGGTTTAGTGGAACTTGTGATGACATACCAGAAAATACTGAATACATCAGAGTGGAATTGATACTAGGTTTGGATACTGACTCAGATAGTTCGGTATTCATTCATTCGCCACGACTAGTTGAGGGTGCTGGATGGGAGCCGATAGGTGTCGATAACGATAATGAGAGATTCACAGGCACTTTCGACGGGAACGGTCATAAGATAGCAGATCTATATATAAACCGTTCGGGGGAGAACGAAGTGGGTCTTTTTGGGGCTGTTGGAGACGGTGCCATCATAAAGGATGTATGCATCGCAGATGCCGATGTTACAGGTAACAGAGCCGTCGGTACGTTGATAGGTAGGGTTACAGGGACCAGTGAAACGGAGATAAGAAGATGTTGTGCAGTCGATGGTTCCGTGGTGGGACATGACGGTGCAGTGGGCGGTCTTATAGGCTCGCATAACAGCGAACGGATTTTCGGTGGAAATCTAAACGATCCTAAACTGCTGGAGAGCTTTGCTGCGGTGGATGTTTCGGATGCTGGGCAGGATAACCCAGATAAATACGGCGGCCTCGTAGGTTGCTCGCAAAAGGGAACTATTACGAATTCCTATGCTTTGGGTAACGTTACAGTGACTGGAGATGATGCTGAGAGGATCGGTGGTTTAGCGGGTTGTCTTGAAGGGAACGGTGAATTCAAATACACCTACAGTACGGGCGAAGTCAGTGTAACAGGAGAAAATCCTGAAAGAGTAGGTGCTTTGGCAGGAAATACTGATGTAACGGAAGGCCGTGAAAGACCCGGAGAAGTCTATTATTCATATTCAAACGAAGAAACTTCAGGTCAGGAGGAACTTGTAGGCACGATCGGCGACGGCACTGTAGAGGATAGTGAGCTTTTCGACGATAGAGACAATATGACAGGTGCAGATGCAGAAGCAGAAGAAAATATGGTAGAATTCGATTTCACTGATACCTGGGAGATCGTTGAGGAAACCGACGGTGATGCGACCGAAGACGGCTATCCCATCCTGCGTAACTCGGCTTGTGATAGAGAGACACAGTTGAAGGCTCAAGGTATATTTGAAGAAAAAGATATCAAGATATGGATCGAAGAAGATGACGCACCATCGGGTGCCGGCAAACCCGGTGATACCGTTGAGATGGATTCACGTGTCTACTATCAAGCTACGACTGCGGTGGATATCGTCGTATCTTTAGAAGGTGACTTCGGCGAGATAGGCGTTGAGAACCTCGCAGTAGAGAACTACTCGGGAGATTTCGTCTACTTCGACGAACAAGACAGTGTGATCATCCTTAAAGATCATAACCCGGAGGGAGAAGAAAGTCTGAACCACACTTGGAAGGTCGATATACCATTTGGAACCTATCCCGATACTTACTCAGTGACAGCGATCTACAAGATAGGGGAAGAAGGAACTCTGTCAACGTCATCAGAGGAGGAAGAGGGAGATAGGGTCATGTCACAAAATTTTGAATTATTTAGAGTTGAAGACGAGGACGAGCCTCCCGCTCCCGGTATAGATCTGGTCGATGATGGACTGAGCAGTCCTTACTTACTTTCCATGATACCTCTGGTGATCATAGTTGTTGTTCTGATAGTGGCTTTTAAGAAAAACAACATATCAAAAGCAGAAGACACCGACGATGGATGATAAGATAAGAAGATGTGCTAACCCTACGCAACATAATATATCATGCATGTTTGGCGGTGTTTCTCTTTTCACTCGCATAGTAGGCTCTTGCTCCTTGTATTGAAGAACGCCAGCCACGGCGATGGGTACCATGAATAGTACTGGATCCAGAACCGTTTTGAGGATAGCACTATCATCGATTGGTCTATTGTGCAGTCAAACAAAGCTTATCGTCTTACATCTCTTATCGATGCCTCCGTTGTATGAAGAAAAGTTATAGATCCAAACAGCCATAACCTACGGACGAGCACCTTTGAAAAATTGGAGAAGATATTAAATACTAGACTTATGCTTTAAAATTAGTGAGGTAAAAAAAATGCAAGACAAATGGAAAACGCAATTTGCGGCTTTTTT
>PUNG01000035.1 GCA_003551675.1 Thermoplasmata archaeon | reverse complement strand
TAACTACGTCACCGGCACTTATCTCATCAAGGTTGTTGAATCCTGCAGGTAAAGAGACGTAATGTAAGTCCTGCTCCGCATCATCCACAAAGTGACGTTCAACGCTGAAGCCGATGGTTGAAGGTTCGCTTTCCTGTTCTTCATCCACTGACCTAACCAGGTAGTAGTTCTCTCCTCCCAAGGCGTTTTCGTGTACATAATTCGTAACTTCCACCGTGTCTAGTAAAGTCCAAGTATCTAGCTCTTCATACTGATCCTCGGAATGGTACACATTGTAGTCTAAAGCGCCTACATCATCCCACAAGATCTCTATATCTTCTTCGTGGTTCACCACTTCTAAACCAGTGGGTGGAATCAGGTCTATCTCTTCGACGAAGTTTGCTTCCAATACTCTATCCTGGTCCATAAGTAAGTTTATCGACGCATCTTCTTCGTCCTCTTCTGGTACATCACCGACCCATTGATCAAAGTTCCAACCTTCTTCTGGTATCGCTTCTAGCTCTACCACAGTTCCCTCTTCATAGTCTGCGATGTGGGGGAACTCTATCACTTCTGTACCGTCCACGTAGATATCTCCCTCTCCAACCGGCTCTTCCACCGTCAATTCATACATCTCGACGGTTCCGGTGGTGAATTCCCAAGTTTCGCTCTCAACACTTCCACCTCCATCTTCTGCAACAGCATACCATTCATAGCTCGTTCCAGCCTCTAGATTCTCCCATATCACATCTTCTGTTCTATCGTTGTGGTCAACGTTCTCGACGGATCCGATCTCACTATCGTCAAAAGCATCGTAGAACGTCACCATATCAGTGATATCTTCTTCACTATGTTGCACAAGTACACTCAGTTCTACCTGTACTGGATCTACATCAGTCGCTCCATCTTCAGGTATAGGATCGATAGGTGCTAAGGGTCCGGGTTCACGCACGGGACCTGTTCTTTCGGAAGTCTGTTCAAAGTCATCTTCCGCATCAACTTCATACCACCAAAGTGTATCGTCACCTGTTCCGGCTTCCTCATCGATATACTCGTATTCCGCTGAACCGTCCGCTTCTACAGTTCCTATGGGTTCGAACTCACCATCTTCATATTCAGCCCGGTAAACGTTGTAATGAACCACTTGGTCCGGATCGTCAGGACTTGCACCCCATCTCACCAAGTTGTCTTCAGTTCCATCTCCTTCTTCAAGTGTGTTTGCTTCCCATTCAACAGCCCCGTATTCAACAGAGTTTCTTTCAGCCCCTGGCCCTCCCGAACGAGTACCAAGTAAATCTAACGTGATCCCCTCTCCAGAAGGATCCTCTAGATCGGCTGCATCAAATGTGAAATAATGTACTTCGCCTTCGGGATCATCTATATCTAATTCGTCCGCTAAAGTATCGATAAATGTACCATCCTGATACAATTCTACAGCTAATTGCGGTGTTCTACCACTGTTGTCCGTTCTTCTTACAAGTATTCCTATGGTCTGTTCACCATCGACGTTTTCAACAGGTGTATCCAGCCCTAGATGAAGTTCTGTGTTTTCATTATTTTCGGCCCAATACCAATCATCACTCGCCGCACCGCTTTCAGGATCATGTTGAAGATATCCTATTTCACCCACTAGATTACCTACTTCCAGTTCTTCGACTGGATAAAGTAGTTCTACTCCATCAACTGTTCCCGTATGTTCAACCTCCAAATACTCCGGCGGAGCGGGTGGCGTTCCCATTATCGTGAATAGATCGCTCTCATCCTGATGGCTCAAGTCGTTATCATCGTTGACTGTCGCTCTCACCCTAGCTTCGTCGGTAGCCTCGTCAGGTACCGTCCACATATGGCTTCCCTCGTCTGATGTTCCTTCCACTATCACGATCCACGAATCACCGTCATCTGTCGTGTATTCTAGATCGATATCTGTTATCGTGCCGTCTCCTTCCTCCGTTTCCCAGGTTATCTCCTCATCTTCTCCTGCACTCCACACCTCTCCACCTGTGGGTCTACTCAAAGTGATCTCTGGCGGAGTAGTTCCTTCGATCATGAATGTTCCACTTGTATCTGTATCACTCGAGCCAAGGTCATCGTGGATCGTTGCCTGTATCATAGCTTCTTCTGTTTCTTCATCAGGTACAGTCCATGTATGGACTTCATCATCATCCATATCCGTAACGATGTTCGTCCAGGAATCTCCACCATCTAAACTGTAATCAATGTCCACTCCTGTTATCGTGCCGTCACCTTCAGTAGAATCCCATGTTATGTCTTCGTCGTCGCCTGCGGTCCAAGTCTCTCCACCGGTCGGTCTAGTCAACTCGATATCCGGCGGTGCAGCAGAGGTCGTTGTGAAGCTCCAGATGTCGGATTGGGCGGTCTGACCTCCTTCCTCCGCTACGGCATACCACTCGTACTGAGAATCGAAGTCTAAACCTTCCCAATCAACTTCCTCCCTAGTACCGCTCTGGACGTTGACTTCTGAGCCGATAAGTTCTTCTGTATCAGCGTCATAGAATTCAACGTTCATCATATCGCCGTCTTCGTGCTCAAAATAAGCGCTCAATTCAGCATCAGTATTGATACCTGTCGCACCGTCTTCTGGTTCTGGTTCAGTAGGTGCTAACGGACCAGGGTCAGGATCTGATTCGACAGCGTTGTATTTTACCAACGCATAATCTTGTCCGTTCCCTTCGACTGGATCAACAATATTATGTCCGTGCACTCTGACCGTGTAAGTCCCTGTTTCTAGATCATTGGAATTGATGTAAACGTTCTCAACAGTATTTCTGTCATCCCAGCCATCGCCACTGCCGTCAAAATTACTAAATGGGTCAGCATCAGGATGTGTATAACCGTCATCACTTTCATCGTTACCAGACAGGTCGAATGCGTTACCTCTGATAAACTCTCCGCTTGGTGTTTCAACTTCTAGATTAAGGTCGTTCCTCAAAGTAGGATTCGCTCCAGCTGCAGCAGGTGCATCACTCCAGGTCAGTGTTATCTTAAGATCTTCACTATTATCATCATATTCTATCTCGTATTCATCAGTTTGACCAGTTTCTAAAACTGAAGTTTGATCCTCATGCATCATATTTACAGGAGAATCGATGAGTCTAGGAAGATTGACCATACCCCATCCTTCATCTCTGTTCGGTATATGACCCGTGTAGTAATCTCCTCCTTGTGGTTCTAACTCATAGGCTGTGTTTATGAACATCGCCTTGACAAGCGGAGGCGATGGTCTTTCCCCATGGTTATCTTCATACCATTCGGTAACTGAAGCTGCAGCACCAGCTACAGCTGGGTTTGACATAGAAGTACCGCCCATACCAGCATAAGCATCATCTCTATCAGGATTATCAGGATCGTACATTGTTGATACCACCCAGAAACCTGGTGCCGTCACGTCGGGTTTTACTCTACCGTCTTCCGTCCAACCACGAGAGCTGAAGTCCGCTGTTCTATCGGGGTCAGAGTAAAAGTCGGCGTCTTCCCAGCCAGGGTAGAAGGATTCCGTAGCACCTACAGTTATCACATTCTTTGCATTACCTGGGCTACCAGTGGTTTGATATGCAGGTCCTTCTCCTGCATTTCCCGCAGATACCGTGATGATCATAGGTTCACCATCACCTGCATCTCTAGCTACTTCGTCCATCTCAGAATCACCATCAGTGTAATCACCGTCAGTATTTGCACCCCAAGAATTCGAATGTACATACACATCGGCTTCAGATCTGGCATCCTCTACAAGATCTCTGTTGTCACCGGGTCCGACCCATACATCGCCACCTGGACCTGGACCTGTAGCTTCATCAAAGACTTTTTGTGAAAACAGCTCAGCGTCATATGCTGTGCCCTGGGCGGCGTAGTAATCTCCCATATCTTCGTG
This sequence comes from Thermoplasmata archaeon, assembly GCA_003551675.1. Lineage (GTDB taxonomy): Archaea > Thermoplasmatota > Thermoplasmata > Halarchaeoplasmatales > Halarchaeoplasmataceae > Natronoplasma > Natronoplasma halalkaliphilum. Next base: position 1,444 of record PUNG01000035.1, on the reverse strand, counting down.
ATCAGGTTCCCACATCTCGTTTATTACTAGACCTGTGCCAAGATGGGTATTTCCAGCGACTGATCCTGCACAGTGAGTTCCGTGTCCTTGGTAATCCTCCCATGTGTCCGAGTCATAACTCAAGCCACCTATCACTCTATCCTGGAAGTCCTCGTGAGTGGAATGGATCCCTGTATCAGCAACGGAAACAACAACGCCATCTCCAGTATATCCTAATTGATTAACATAAGCACCGTGGTCTCCATCTCCTCTCCAAGGTTCATAAGGATCATCATCTGGGTCCCATACCCAACATCCTCCTCCTATTATCTGAGAGGAGACTTCACCGTGGAGTTCTCGTTCTCTATACTCGGAGATATAATAGACTTCAGGCATCCTCGCCAGTTCTTTCAATCGACTCTCGTCTACTACTTCCTTGATCTCTCTACTTCCGTCAGCGAAGTTGATGGTTACCATACCCGGTTCTAGACCCTCGGCAAGCTTGAATCCGGGCTGATAGATGCCGATCCAATCGACGAAATCCAATCCTTCCACTTCTTCAGCAGTTTCAGGAGTCATCCGCACCTCGTAGGCGTAATTCGGTACATAATCTATTATCTCTAGGTCCATCCTTTCAAGGGTGTTCCTCCATGATGGTGCTATAGGTCCCAACATATTGACCAAATATATTCCCTCTTCCTTTTCTTCATATCCTTCGATCATCAGGTCTTCCGAAAAGTCCGGATAATCTTCCCTAATATCGAATCTTTCTCCCTTCACACTGAGTTCGTTACCATGCTCTAGATCGTACAGATCGTACCTTGATTCAAGCTCTGAGAACCTTTCTACCGGAACTTCAATCAGTGCGGAATTAGGGTACTCATGAACCACATCTATTCCGTACGAACCTAAAAGAGTCTCCATTTCGTGCTGCTCTATGTTTCTTATGAGAACGGGTTTACTCTCGTCCGTTCTCGTGCTTAAAGAAAACGATACTCCCATCGCAATTACCGATATCACTAAAACTGCCGCAAAGAAAAAGGATAATATCCTATATTTTCTCATTGTATTAAACCTCTATCTTAGAATATATGGACATAAGATTAATAAAGATTTCCCAAATTTTTTGCTCTTTGGATATTAAATAAATTTCTTTTTGTCTCCTTGATCTCTAGCCAGTGGTTTATGTTCTCTGAAACCGGCATCATCTCCATCTCGCTATTCTCGTCTTCGTTAGACGTTACAAGTTCCATATACCAAGTGAAGTCCGCACCTTCGTTCACTCTTATGCCTATCCCGTCACCTGGTTCTATAACAAAATTTTCACCGCCGTCCCATTCCTGTTCTAGATCTTGGAAGTAGAATTCCTCCGTAAAGCCTCTTACCGTATGATCCCATTTGACAACGCTGTAGATGTTGTCAGAAGTGAACAGGTCACCTTCTATGGCCGTAACTACGTCACTAG
>PUNG01000029.1 GCA_003551675.1 Thermoplasmata archaeon | reverse complement strand
GGGATTTTTCTACAATCTCAATCAGATCATGGTGATTTGCACTATCTCTAAACTCCGGATTCAAGACAACCGGCTTTCCACCTAGCTTTTTGAATAGTTTTGAATACGCCTCTCCGGTTTCGCGGTTTTGCTCGATCCTTGGGACCCTTGACCTTCGGAATACCACCCCATACTCATCTTGTGCCCTGTCGTAGTATCTCTCGAAATCCTTTCCGAATGTTCGCATGTCCATGAAGTATATGTGGGTATCCAGGCCCGGGAGGTGCTCCTTTGCTATCACGGCCTCCTTAATGGAGTACATGCAGCAAACCGAGGAGCAGTACTTGTGGTCACAGCTCTCATCCCTTGAACCTATACACTGCAACCATGCGATCTTCCTTGGCTCTTCACCGTCGGATAGTTTTTTGATATGTCCCTGAAAGGGCCCGGAGGCGGATAACATCCTCTCGAATTCCAGTGACGTTAGAACGTTGGGATACAATCCGTATCCGAGACTGTCCCCCTCGGGAGGTTCGTAAACGTCAGCTCCCGGTGATAGTATCACGGAACCTATATTCACCTGAATCTCCTGGTTCTCTTGGTCGTAGAGTATAGCATTCGGCTCACAGAAATTCTCGCAAGATTTGCATGTGCCGTTGAGGGCGTACATACACGCTTCCTTATCTATGATGGGAACGTTGGGTATAGCCTGAGGAAATGGTATGTGGATGGCTTTTCGCTGTGCCAGTCCGGCGTCATAATCGCTTAAAAGAGGCTCCGGTGTCCGCGGGCTGATATCCGACAGGTCTATACATTGAGTGGGGCATACAAAGGCGCATGCACCGCAGGTGGTGCACACATCGGAGTGTTCCTGGAAGGGAGATACAACATCTCTGTTTGCCCCCCTGTTGGCGAAACCGATTGCGCCCACACCCATGACCTGTTCACATACATTTACACAAAGACCGCACAAGATACATTTCTCATTAGATTCAGTGTATGTTTTAAACCTTGATCCATCCACCCCCAGCTTACTCGCTAAATCCTTGAGATCCTCCGATCCAGGACACCTAGCGAGATAGAGTTCCATCAAAACCTTCCTTGATCTATCGATCCTTGGCGAACTGGTCTTTATATCCATGCCCTCTTTGACCAGTAAACTACAAGATGCAGTTACCTTGGTCCAACCTTTTTGTGTTACTTCCACGACGCATAGCCGGCACGCACTGTAGGGCTCCACGGAGGGATGATGACAGAGAGTGGGGATGAACACATTATTTCGTTTGGCGACCTCCAACACAGTCTCTCCAGGTAGTGCTTCGTATTCATTTGAATCTATCTTTATCATGACCATTCAGGCCACCTCCACCGCGTTGAACTTGCAGGCATCGTGGCAAAGCCCGCATTTGATACATTTCTCTTGGTTTATCTCATGAACTTTCTTTGCTTCCCCAGATATCGCTTCTACCGGGCATTTCTTAGCACACAATTGACAACCCACGCAGTTATCGGCATCGATACTGAATTCGATAAGTGCCTTACACACCTTTGCCGGACATTTTTTTTCCTTTACATGGGCATCGTACTCATCATGGAAATATCGTAGTGTGGTGAGTACGGGATTGGGGGCGGTTGCACCCAGCTGGCACAGGGACGTGTCTTTTACTACTTCCGTCAGCTCTTCCAGTAATTTGATATCCTCCTCGTTACCCCTGCCCTCTGTTATATCCGTTAATATACCGTGCATCTGGACCAGGCCTTCACGACACGGTGTACATTTACCGCATGACTCGTTCTTCAGGAAATTAACAAAGTACTTGGCCACATCCACCATACAGGTCCCTTCGTCCATCACTATCATACCGCCTGAACCCATCATGGCCCCGGCCTCGGTTAGACTGTCGTAATCGATGGGGAGGTCCATATGCTCATCGGGTATACATCCTCCGGAAGGACCGCCGATCTGGATGGCCTTGAATTTTTTACCATCCTTGATCCCTCCACCTATGTCAAACACAACATCCCTCAGTGTAATTCCCATGGGAACTTCCACAAGACCGGTATTGTTTACTTTACCGACTAATGAAAATATCTTCGTCCCTTTGGAACCCTCGGTACCGATCTTACTGTACCAGTCACTCCCTTTATTGACGATGAGCGGGATATTTGCCCATGTTTCCACGTTGTTAAGAACCGTGGGTCTATTCCATAATCCGCTTTGGGTACTGTGTATGTGTTTGACCCTTGGTTCACCGGGCCTTCCCTCTATGGATGCCGTAAGTGCGGTGGATTCACCGCAAACGAAAGCACCGCCGCCCTTTGCGATCTTCACATCAAATGAAAAATCACTGCTGAGTATGTTTTCACCAAGTAACCCCAATTCTCTTGCACTTCGTATCGCCTTCTCGAAGTACTCCACAGCCAAGGGATATTCCGCTCTCACGTATATGTAACCATGTTCCGCACCAACTGCATAGGCGCCGATTATCATACCCTCCAGAACGCTATGGGGGTTACCCTCCAGAAGACTCCGATTTGCATACGCACCCGGATCCCCTTCGTCGGCGTTACAGATAACATATTTTACACCGTCTTCCGAGGTACTATTATATGCTGCTTCCCACTTTCTGCCCGTTGGAAAACCGGCTCCACCGCGTCCTCTTAGACCTGACTTTTTGACAGTATCGATAATATCCAACGAAGGAGTCTGTTCTTCTAATATATGTACAAGTGCTTTATAACCACCGATGGAGATGTAATCCTCTATGCTAGTAGGATCTATCAACTCATTATACCCGAACAGAAGTCTTTCTTGGCTACTATAAAATGGAATATCCGTTAGATGCTGTCAGAGAGGCTATAACTAATGCTGTGGTTCATAGAGATTACCAGTCCACTTCCAATGTCCAGATAAGAATATTCGACGACAGGATCGAGGTATGGAATCCGGGGACGTTACCTGAAGGTTGGACCGTGGATACACTAAAAGAAGAGCACGAATCAAAGCCATTCAACCCACTGCTGGCGAGGATGTTTTTCTTGATAAAATTCATAGAAAAATGGGGCAGAGGAACCATAGACATGGTTGAAGATTGTATTGAACATGGAATACCTGAGCCGGATTTTAAGGATACTGGTACTAGTTTGGTGGTTACCTTTAGAAAATCTAAATTGACGGATGGATATAGGGAAGAATTAGACCTGAATGAAAGACAAAAAAAAGCGATGGTGTATTTAATGCAACATAAGAAAATAACCCGCTCAAAATACGAATCTCTTTTTGATTGCTCGAAGAAAACTGCTTATAACGACTTACAGGATCTAGTAGATAAGGAAATCATAAATAGGAAAGGGAAAGGAAAGAACACATACTATATATTTCCATATTGAATCGTGTAATATTCGTGTAATATTCGTGTAATTGTTGCACTATTAGGTACAAATAGTACTACCTTCTTGTAATTGATAGTGCAATATCCTCTACAATATCAGGTTGGGATATCTGAAATTCACTTTTTAGCTGATCTTGAATCGACCAAGTCCTTGATATAAAGAGCCGGACCACTCCTTTTTTCATCATAAGAATGGGAAGAGTTGAACTCAATACCTTTCTCAATCAATTGCGCCTCGATACGTTCTCGTAATTCTCTGTTTGTATCACTCTCGGACATAAAACTCTATAATCATACCAAACAATAAGATTTTTCATAGGGTTGGTAAAAATAGCTTAAAAGAACCCAGACCTCCAGCATCTTAAAACTGATTAAAATTAACATCCCGGAGGTTGGTGGGATACGATATTTTCTTTCAGTTGAACATCCCGGAATCCTTCGGACGTTGAGTGATACGGGCACTCACTCAATCCACCCCACCACCTCCTCAATTATGAAACTCGGCAGTTCTTACCCACACCCAGACATCCAAATTCCTCGCTCCCACTCACCCCCAAAAAAATTATGAACAACGGCAGTTATCCCCAAAAAAATTATGAACAACGGCAGTCAAATCATATATGAAACTCGTCCGGTAACTGCCGTCTTTCATAATTCCAAATCACCCCAAAACGTTGATCTCATGTCCGCTCCGTTATTGGCTGTTTTTTAAAACTAGTTCCGATTAACTTCGGCCACCGGGATTACAGCATATCAACAAGGAAAAGGATCAAATGATGTTGAGTACATCCAGGTTCAAAACATCCAAAGGGGAAATGATCATCGCATAAAATGCCCCTCGTATGCACAAACTTAAATATGTGATATGACGATATCATAGAGGTAGTTGAAATGGATACTGTAAAAGCAAAGATCGAATTGCCCAGGTCCATCCTGAACATATGCAGAACCGATGAGAAAGGCTTGTCCGAAACGGTGACCACGACTTTCATCATAGAGTTGTACCGAGAGGGGATCATCTCACTGGGCAAGGCCGCAGAGATACTCGGTTACACGAAAATAGAGATGATGGCGGTACTGAGGGACAGGAACATCCCTTTGAACTACGATCATGAAGAGCTGGTAAAGGACAGGGAAACCTGGAAGAGGCTTGAGTGATGATAGTCGTATGTGATTCAGGCCCATTGATACACCTATCACGTATCGAAATGCTTCACCTTTTGAGAGAATTTTTCGAGGAAATTTATCTACCCAAAGAAGTATATGATGAACTGACTTCAGGCGGACAGGAACTACCTGGCTCCAGTGAGATCAAAACGTCGAATTGGATAAAGGTAAAAACTGTCGAAAACAACACTGCTAAGGAGATATTGATGGAATACCTTGATGAGGGTGAAAGTGAAGCTATACTTTTAGCAAAAGAGATGGATGCAGATCTACTTCTCATAGACGACCTTGCAGGTAGAAGAACCGCTAGAACTCATGGGATTGATGTAATTGGAACACTAGGAATATTGGATCGTGCAGCGAAGGAAGGGAAGGTCGAAGATCTTATGGCTATCATCGTAACACTGAGGGAAAAAGGTTTTTGGATAGACGATGAACTGGTCAGAAAACTCTATATGGAAGGGTAATAGGTGCCTTGGGAAAATTCATTGTGAGCAGAATCGATTCCGATCGTTTTCCATTTCTGAATCAATAAGTGATGTAAGTCTGTGATCTGTAGATTAGAAACCTCCGGTATGTGTTCAGAAAATGGCCAATAGCCTAATCACCCCACCACCTCCTCAATTATGAAACTCGGCAGTTCCTACCCACACCCAGACATCCAAATTTCTCGCTCCCACTCACCCCCAAAAACATTATGAAACTCGGCAGTTCTACAGGAAATGCTCTGCTTTTCCTTCGATTGCGGGAACGTGTTCCCGCTAATATTCCCCAAAAAATTATGAACAACGTCCGGTCAATCATCTATGTTAAACCCGCCGATGTAATATCCAATAGTCTTTTTGATATATAGACTTACTGGCTGTACTCTTTTGGGGTGGAGGAGGGTGGGTGGGATGGTTTTTATCTAGACATGGTT
>PUNG01000098.1 GCA_003551675.1 Thermoplasmata archaeon | reverse complement strand
TCACGACCATGACTACTTCTTCGCCTAGTGGATTGTTCACTTCTGCATAGACGTGTACTTCCTCGTCATAGGGTATAACGACGTCCTCATCTTCTTCGTTCACCCAGAATTCGACTACGTAAGGTTCATCGTCGTCATCCTCTTCTACTTCATATGTATCCGAACCCGAACCTCCCTGATTGCAGTATGCAGTCACTTCTATTGTACTGCCGGGCTCTACCACCAGATCGTAGGTATACTGGAAACTGGTATCATCAGGCTGTTCTTCATACTCTTCATCTATCTCTTCTGTGCCATCTACCTCTACGACCACGTTCTCGATATAATGGGTCTGTGGGTCTCCTACAGAATGTGTTATATCGACAGTCAGTTCTTCTTCTTCGATATCATAGTCTATGGTTACATCGCTAGGGGCATGAGCTTCAACGGTGCCTGCAGAAAACAGAACAGTTGCACTTGCCAGTATCATCATCACAGCTATCGCCAAACCTAACTTTTTTTTCATCAAGATCATCACACCTTCTGTTATAAAGTGATCAGTACTATAAATAATTTTTTTACCTCATGATATCGTCGATGATGTAGTTTTCACATAATTTGAACTAAAAAACTATGTAATTGTTACACAACTATCGGAATAAGTTCTCCCGGAGAGAGCTGTTCTATTAGAAGTCAAATACGTTGAGGATATGGGAGTGAAGGATCTGATCGAAGCGGCTGAGGAGACAGGGTTCAAACCTTATCTACTGACCAAAGATGATCACGGAACCAGAAAAGTCGAAGATGTGGAAGTGGAATCGGTACCGCTCTACGCGTTCTGTCTATGTGTGTGAAGGGAGGACCGCCGACTTGCTCGCGGATTTTCATTACTTTTCCATCGATCTCGATACATTTTATCTGTACTCTGTAAGGAACGAATCGATATCTATCGTTTCTCGGTTTGAGATGGTAATTTTATTGGAGTAAATGTTCTATTTTTTTAATGATCTCTTTGAACCATTCGTCATCTTCGAACCAATGAACAGATTTTCTCACGAGATCCTCGATATCTGAAATATTTTCTTTGTCCATTATGATATTTATGGCTTTGTCGGTATCGTGTTTCAAATAAGTATCGTAACTCAGTTCTTTTATGTCACAATACTTCTTGATCATCTGTTTTTCCAAACTTTCGGGCACGGTCAAAAAGTGTATTTCCAAAGGAAAAGTAATATCATCAGAAGATATTTTGATCACGTCATTGGATTCAAAATTCGGTAGTTTTGAAAATTTATGCGGATCTGTGCAGTACTCTTCGAGTATGTTTTTGACTGTTTGGAAAAGAACACCTCTGTCCGTACCATCATCATCGATGATCATCAGTAATCTTTTGGCGTAACCGTCCCTAAATAACCAGGATCTGGAAGCCCTAGGCAGTACTTTATTGGAGATAGTAGGCCTACCGTTATCCCCGTATATGATCAACTGATTGTTTTTCATGAAATGATCGTCAGCGATCTTACGTTGGAGTTCGTTTATATCCGTACTCCTGGTGGAATAAGGATCCAATTCGTATGTCTTTGCCATCTCATCGAAAAAATATCTGTCTTTTTTTCCTTCACACAATATCAATAGCAAGATCAACCCACCTAATAACCTCGGAGATCGGTCCTGATCTTTTCTACCTCTTCCAGGGCCTCTTCTCCTTTCATCAGCTCCCGATCTAGTCTCCCGTTGGGTAGTCTTTCCATCCTTATTATGTTCACGGATCTTGATCTGTTTTTCTCTCTGGCGTTTGTAAGTATATATTCAACAAATTCGTGACTGTGAGTGGTGATAAAAAATTGAGTGTTTGTTGAATTGTTTATGATCTCTTCTGCCAAAATATCCAGAAATCCAGGATGCATAGTGACTTCTGGTTCTTCGAAGATGGCGACCCCTTTATCCATCAGTGGGGCCATGAACGATAGTTTTACCAAAGCATTGAACCCATCTCCCATATTGGACAATGGAATAGACTCGTCCAGATCGCTCAGTAAGACCTGCATGCCCTCTTCCGATTTTACGATATCCGTGATATAGGGTATCTTGTTTTGAAGATGGTCCCTGACCGGTTTCAATCTGTTCTTGTGGACCAGTTCATCGTATAGTTCCCCTATGTCAACCAGGTTGTGATGCGAGTTGAACAGAACTCGGATGTTGTACATATTATCGATATCTTCTTGGAGTGTTACCAGATCATCCATGTACTTCGACTTTGAATACATCATCAGGTTTGTTTGTTTGCGCACTTCTGTTTTCAGAAAAAGTTTTTCCGATCGAATGATGTCTTTTCGTATGTTCGCGATCTCTTTCTTTTTATGTTCTTCGATCTCATTCAGCTTGTTTTTAAGATCCTCGTCTTCTTCCATCTTTTTAAGATCGTCCTCGTCCAGATCAACTTTGATATTCTTATCGTCGATCTCCAGGGTTCTTTCTAATATCGCTGATAACAAGCTTCCGAATCCTTTGATACCATCCGGTGTGGTGAACAGTAGTCGTTCATAATCCATGCCCTTGTCAAGATAAACTTGTAAAGGATCATAAAGATCGTTGGGGATGTTTTCTTTTGCATATATCCCTCTCATAGCGATATCGTTCCCCTGCTCCAATCCAACAGTGATCCTGATCTCTTCCTTCTTTTCATTCACAAGATGTTTTATCTGTCTCTTATCAAAGAAATCGTAGAATGACGGAGAGAGTATTTCCGTACTGTTAGATCGGTTGGATCCGATAGTTGAGAGCAGCATCCAGATCGACTCTAGAACTGATGATTTTCCTGTATTGTTCGGACCCACTATCACATTGATGGAATCGATGGGAAATTCCATATCACTTATACCTTTATATCCATCGATCTTCAGATCTTTGATTACCTGCATCTTTGCTCGCCCTGATGAGCGGTAAGTCGATATAAAAAACTATCCCCATCACTTATTCTTCAAAAATTCCGTCAGTGTCCTCAAGGTTACGTCGTGCTGGAGTGAACTCGTAGTAACCGTATCCATTGTAGAGGTCTGCCGAGTCTATCGGTCGAGTTTTAGAAAATTTGGCGGGAGGGGTTAGACCTTTGTTTTTTAACCCATGAGAAAGAAAAAAGCTTTGGATTTCTTCAAAGAACTGCTTCAAAAGAACTTGGTGAAGGGGAAAGAAAGCAAGTACAGGAGATCTATCCAGCAGATCCGATGCCGTCAAATGGCGGAAAAAGGTGATCTCTTCTCGTATACCCGGAAAAACCATCATCGGAGTATTGTAGAAAGGTTTTTAAATATAAATCCTATATAAAGTATTGAGTGATATGGACACATCTAAGATAGAAAGGAAACTCGTTGAATTGGACAAGGAATTGCATAGCATATTGAAGATGATAAAAGAAGAAAAAAGCGGCATAGTAGAATCAGCTCACGGGGCACGGGGATACGATGTGGAGAGTGTTGGCTTCGTGAGATAACTTAGAAAGTCGGATAGAGCGAATTGATAACGATGATATTCAATCGACACATCTGTCTTTGTGGATATACTCAGATCGGAAGGGTTCTTTCGGTCATAAACCTCAAGACCAAACGTCTATCGCATGCGAACTATGTTTGTTGGGGTCTCGATAGGTCTTCGACGATGAAGATCGGATATTCGTTTTCTGTATAGGAGGGGACCGAACGTCTATCGCAATGGTTGGTGAGGAGCGATAACTCTAGTATTTGCTGAACATCTAACGGTTAGGATCGTAGATGATAAAAAATATATATCAATAACTCTATACTGCGATGATTTAAAAAGGAGGTACTATATGAGAAAAAAATTAGTTGTAGTCGCTATCAGTATTTTACTGATTGTCAGCGGAATGCTGGTAGTGGTCAGAAGCGAGGAAAGAGAGGAAGTAGATGAAATAATACAAAAAGAGATTGAGCCAGAACCTGCGGGATTGATGGATTCTGCATGGCCATCTTTTGGAAGGGACAGAAGGAACACAGGTAGAAGTCTATATAACACTAGTCACCTTGATGGCACGGAAAAATGGAATTACACGATAGGAGGTTATGTTAGAGAGGCACCATCTGTAGACGAAAACGGAACGATATATGTAGGTTCGTCAGACGATTACCTGTATGCGATGAACCCAAATGGTACGGAGAAATGGAATGTTTACCTATATGGTGTTATATTTTCCTCACCGGCGATAGCACCGGATGGCACCATCTATGTCTGTGTCGGAACAGGGCTATATGGACATAATTATCTATGGTCAGTCAATCCAAATGGAACTTGGGAATGGTGGTTTCCAAGTAATGATCTGATATGGACTTCCCCTACTATAGGTAGTGACGGTACGATATACGTCGGTGCTCGGGATAGACACCTATATGCAGTAGATCCTGATGGTGAAGAGATATGGAGCTTTGACACAGGCGGTAGGATAACTTCATCACCTGCACTAGCTGACGATGGTACTATTTACATAGGCAATTTATACAGTGACTCTGGAGATGAAAAAATGTTTGCTTTGAATCCCGATGGTACTGAAAGATGGAATTTCTCTACAGGTCCAACTCATTCTTCACCTGCAGTGGGAGACGACGGAACGATATATATAGGTGCAGATAATAATAAATTATATGCGATAAACCCTGATGGGTCGGAAAGATGGAATTTTTCCACGGAAGGGAGAATACGATCTTCACCAGCCCTCGGAGAAGACGGCACCATTTATGTAGGATCTAATGACAATAATCTATATGCCATCAATCCTGATGGCGAGGAAATGTGGAATTTTACAACAGAGGATAATGTATTTCAATCACCTGCGATCGGAGGGGATGGCACTATATATGTCGGATCTAATGACAATAACTTCTACGCCCTCAACCCTAATGGTACTGAAAGATGGAGATTTACAGCCGATTCAGATATGGGCTCCCCGGCGATAGGTGAAGATGGGACTGTTTATGTTGGGTCTGATGACGGAAACCTGTATGCTATTACGGGAGAGCACAGTCTCAAGATAGAAGAGCCAGAGGGAGAAGGGACGATTAAAGTAGACGATGATGAGATAACTGAATGGCCCTACGAAGAGGAATATAAGCATGGAACCGAAATCGAACTGGAAGCGATACCTGAGGAACATTGGTACTTTGTGGAGTGGATGGGCATCGACGAAGACGACGAAAAGGTGAATATCACCATGGACGAGGACAAAGAGATAGCCCCTGTTTTTGAAGAGCACACATACAACCTAGATGTAACAGTAGAAGGAGAAGGCACGGTCAATGTAGATCCAGATGAGGATAATTACGAACCTGGCACGGAGGTAACTCTGAGTGCCGATCCAGATGAACATTGGTACTTCGTGGAATGGAGCGGTGATCATGAAGGTACCGAAGATGAGATCACCATCACCATGGATCAGGACTACGAAGTAACGGCCTTATTTGAAGAGTTAGACCAATACAACCTGACTATAAACATCGAAGGACAAGGCAGTACCACTCCGG
>PUNG01000025.1 GCA_003551675.1 Thermoplasmata archaeon | reverse complement strand
AGGCAGGTACGGGTGTCGGCGCTGTAGAAGTTCCCAGAGGGATACTGTTCCATGAGTACACCTATGACGATGAAGGACGCTGTACCAAAGCCAACTGCATCATACCCACCAACCAGAACCACGGCAATATACAGCACGATATGGAGAAGATGGTGCCCGAGCTCATAGGAAATAAAGACGAAAAGAAGATCGAATTGACCCTTGAGATGCTTGTAAGGGCCTACGATCCCTGTATATCCTGCTCGACACACTACGTGGACGTTAACTTCATAGAGTAATACAAAACCACTTTTTCTTTTTTCTTATATTGCAATGTTTTATTCACTGCGATATCAGTTCTTTTTTATATTGGAAAGAAAATTTTCCATCCGTTCTTTTAGATCTTCGTCTTCTTTTTCCTCTAGTAAGAACAAAAGAAGTTTGAATCTAAGGAGAAGGGGATAGCTGATCTCGCCTATATCTTCCTCTATCTTCCCTATGGGTTCCGTAACTCTCTCTTGGAGTTCGATAAAAAATCGAGAGATTTCCTCTATCAACGCCTCTTCTTTATCTTCTATATCATAGCCCATCACATCCAACAGGCTCAATATCTTCTCTGCGTTCCTTCTTTCCCAATCCATACCTATCTCCGAAGGGTCCCTGCCGTCGATGGATCGAGGACTCAATAAGAAAACGTTCGCCGTCCTGGAATACACTTTTTTTGGGATGTGGTGGTCTTTTATCTCGCCCACTTCTTCCAAATAGCCGGCTTTCTCCAGCTTTTTTACATGCCTATATATGGTAGAATGATCTTTGTTCAAAGATTCGGCCATCTGGGAGAGGGTCATGTCGTTGACTCTTAAGAGAGAAAGTATATCGCTTCTGGTATCTTCTATGGCTAGTTTAACTCGTTCTGGATCTCTAACCACTTTGACTTCTCTTTTCATATCTGAATCCGTTCAACGACCCTTATATAAATAAATCTTTGGTCATCGGCTTTTCGATAATTTAACTACACAAAAAGTAGTTACTAAAAATAATAAAGTATATTACCACCTTCGTATATGTGTATAACATGGAGAAGGAACATCACCAAGGATCATGCTGCTCTGAAGACAAAAAAGGATGTTTGTGTCCGGTCGAAGGTATAATAGATGTGATCTCAAAGAAATGGGCTATCTGCATAATAAGTCATCTGGGTAACAAAGAAGAGGGATACAGGTTCAACGAGCTGCAGAGGTCTCTTGGAGATATAAGTCCTAAGTCTCTATCTGACAGGCTGAAAGAGCTGAAGGAAGAAGATCTGGTAAATAGAGACGTCGAAGAGTCAGTCCCTCCAAAGGTCACTTACTCTTTGACTGAAGACGGAAAAGCTCTTTATAGTAAGTTAAAACCGCTTGTTAGATGGGTGAACGAAAAGGGCTGAGTTTGCTCGGTGAGCTCGACCAATATTTTTTTATATTTCCACCCGGATGTGCTGGTGATATTTGGAGGAAATAAATATGAAGAGCAAACACGCTGTATTTGTAGCTGTTTCCGTATCTGTTTTACTTTTGACCTCGGTTGCGATAACGGGGATAGCTTTTTCAGAGGAAGTCAGAACGGATGAATATGTAAAAGAAGACCTGCTTGTAGAAGGCACCGATGTGCCTACTTGGCTTGTGGGTTCTTCTTGGACTTACGAGCAAACTATCCGGACTGAATTGGGTATGGAGATAAACCAAACAAGGGCTGAAGATGAATACTTAGAGGTTTACGAGGAGATCACCTACACTGTGGACGCTATAGAACATTTTACCCTGGGGAACGAGACCTACTTTGGATACAATGTATCCATAGATGGGGATGTTGTAGGCGGAGGAGGGACCATCGAGTTCGAGGACATGGAGTTGGATATCAACGTAACGGACGGATCCATCGAAGGTTATCAATTCATGCAGATGAGCGATCTAGCGGTTGTCGAAGTTCGCCAGTATAGAGAGATGGAAGCTGATATAGAAGGTATGGACGTTCCTGTAGTGGTTAATATAGAGACCCAACAAAACCAAAATTATGATCCTCCTTTAGAGACTCTTGATTTTCCCGTTATGATAGGTGACGAATTCAGAAGCGAAACAGAGATGAGAGTTTGGGGGTATATGAAATTCCGAGCCGAGGGGATAGGAGAGATGGATCAACCTTTTGATGATGAAGTGATGGTTGAATCCGAGATAGAGATACCTGAAAAAGAAACGGTAACAGTTCCGGCAGGCGAGTTCGAAGCTTATCGCCTACAAAGCAGCCAGCCTGAAGGCAGCCGCTGGTACAGCCCCGATGTAGGATGGTTTGTGAATGAAAGTATAGACACTGAGATGGGAGATCAGGAAAAAAGACTCAAGAGTTACAATTTGCCTGAAAATCCAAACGAATTATCCATAGACCCTTCAGATGAGTGGGTAGGCGAAGATGTCACGATTTCAGGCCAGTTTCCGGGTAGTCCCAACGAGGATGTGACCATAAGTATTCCCGAAGGTGCTGAACCGGTCTCTGAATGGGAAACTACTACTGATGGAGATGGAAACTTCGAGACGGAGATAGAGGTCCCTCTTGCGGAAGATATGACCATTGCTCCCGATGAATTTTCATCTGTTGGATTTGTAGCGGAAGCTAACGGCGAATATGCCGTATCTACGTTGATCATTTATCATGATAACAGACCGATGTATCCCAACCCTGAAGACGGTGCCCAGGACGTTAGTTTATATCCTGAGCTAAGCGTAGTCGTGGGGCACCACGAAGGCGAGTCTATGGACGTCACGTTCTACGATGCCTCTGACGACAGTGTGATAGGTGTAGACGAAAACGTAGCTAGTGGAGAATATGCATCTACTACTTGGGAGGCTTTGGAACTCGGTGTTTATGAGTGGTATGCCGTTGCTGAAGATGACGTGAGGAGTTACGAATCGGATGAATGGACTTTCGAGACGGGAGGACCTTTCTTCGAGGTCGAGATAACTTCACCGGTAGAAGAAGACGAATACGTCGAAGGCGACACGGTAGAGGTTTTGTACGAAGTAAATAATATAGGTGACGAGGCCGACACCCAGAATATAGAGTTTACAGTTCACGATGAAGAAGGAGATAGGGTATACGAAGACACCCATGGAAATATAGAGATCGGACCAGGAGCTACTCATTCTGATCTATTCGAATGGCCTGTCGAGGAAGGATATTGGGGTCATCATGACTTGATCATAGCCAGTGGGGATCATGAATACGATGTAGGGATCTCGGTTATAAGGCAATCTTACTTTGAAGTCAACGTGACCGCACCGGTAGAATACGAAGAATTCGTCCAAGGAAGCGAAGTTTCTGTGGAGTACACGATTATAAATACAGGAGAGGCAACCGGTGAACAGACCATAGAGTTCCACGTGGATAACGAACCCGTAGATACCGAAGAGATAGAACTCGACGGCGGAGATGAACGTACCAGTACGTTCATCTGGACTGCCGAAGAACCAGGAGTACGTGAATTATCAGTTCACAGTCTCGATGAGCAGGACAGTGTGAGTATAACGGTTTTAGAGGAAGCGTTCTTTGAAGTGACCATAGAATCACCAGAAGATGGGTCGGAATACGAAGAAGGTGAAACAGTCACGTTGGAGTACACGGTTACCAATACCGGTCAGGTAGAAGGTACGCAGGAGATAATGTTCTTTGTAGATGGAACAGAAGAAGATACTGAAGAAGTAGAGCTTGGAGCACGCGGCTCTGAGCAGGGGCAGTTCATCTGGGATGGAAGTGAACCTGGAGAATATCTTCTGAATGTTTCTAGTGAAGACGACTACGATCATATAACGGTCCGTGTTTTAGAGGATGCGTTCTTCGAAGTGACCATAGGATCACCGGAAGATGGAGACGAATTTGTCGAAGGAGAGGAAGTGGTTGTTGACTACAAAGTAACTAACACAGGAGAAGTCGAAGATACTCAGCTAATAGAGTTCAAAGTCGACGGAGTGTCAGAAGATAGTGTAGAAGTAACACTCGATGGAGATGAAGAGCACGAAGATCAGTTCTTCTGGACTGCGGGAAGCCCCGGGAACTACAACTTTTTAGTTGAAAGCGAAGATGAAGACGCAGGATTGACAGTAACGGTGTTACAGGACGCTTTCTTCGAGATAGATCTAACTTCTCCCAGAGAAGGCGACGAGTTCGAAGTGGAGGACGAGATAACGGTCGAATTCGAAGTAAGGAATACAGGTGATGTAGAGGGAACACAGGATGTAGAATTATATGTGGACGGCAGCTTGATAACTGAAAGGTCCGTAGAGCTCGAAGCGGACGGTACTCACAGAGGTGAATTCACCTGGACTGCCGACGAAGAGGGCGAATTTGAACTATCAGTTGGGACAGATGATGACGATGATTCCGTGATGATATCAGTTGAAGACCCATTCCCGTTGATGTTGGTGGTGATCGTCGTGGTCGTGGTCGTAGTTGTATTGGGCGCCGTGGCATTCTTCATGATGAAAGACAAGGGAGGAGACGAAGAGGAAACCCAGGACCAATATAGCGGTGAAGGGCCGTTCTAGGCCGCTTTGCAGTGTTAGTCCCAGGTATTATATATCATGGATCAGAGTCAGGCATAGCCATTTACAAAAAAGAGATCAAGGATGTGATTGAATATGGAATCGAAAGTCAAATATCTAGCTTTGGTTACCGCGATGATACTTTTATTTACTTTGATACCCGTGGAAGCTACTTATCATTCTGAAGAGATGAAAGAGAAGGAACTAAAAGAGGCCGACCAGAGAGAAATTGATGATAGATACACCATCGAAAGTTTGTTCAACAGAGACGAACTCGATGACGATTATCCTCACGATATGGATACCATCAAAAGCATGTCGCTCGAGGACTTGAATTGGACCAATCAAGACATAGACGGAAGTGGAGAGGCTGATTGGGAGCTAAACTATACTGACTCGGAGACCGGTGAAAACAGATCACTAAGGGTCATCGAAGGGACTTTTGGTGGAGAAGATATGCGGGGTGGAAATGATTACACGATGTATACTGAAGAGCAGATACGGGAAGGGAATCTTACCGACCCCAAAACCGTCCATTTAAAACACGGTGGAATACTCGTTCTCCCTCACGATTACTCTACAGCAGAAGGAGACGGGAAAGGTATATTTCTAAACACTCATGGACTACCTACATTGTCCGAGGACGATCCTTTGATCCGAGCTATAGTGGTTTCCGTCTCAGAAGAGTTCGGCTTGCCCATATTCGTCATGGGGGAATTCAGCCATAACTGGGAGTCCTTTGGTTACAGCAGTCAGGACATGATAACGTTTCCATCTTTGTTACCTTCGCTCATGAAAGAAAATGCTAGCGCCGAAAACCTGAAGATGTTCTATCCCTATGCTTTGCTTCGAAGTAATTTGTTAGGCCACACGGTTTTCCAACAGCTTACTAAAGAATACGGGATGAACATAGACGAAGGTATATTCAGTGAAGGCGCATCTAAACAGGGATTTGTTAGGTGGCATGCGGCCATGTTGGACGAGAGGATCAAAGT
>PUNG01000055.1 GCA_003551675.1 Thermoplasmata archaeon | reverse complement strand
GCAAAAGGAGGAAGGTGATCCATGGGATGAGATCACTGGTAAGATAGAGATAGGAAGAAAAGTTGACATCGAAAAGCTGCTGAAAGAAAAGGGATTCGAGGGTAACCTATGACTGTTTATAAGCGGAACTCCTATGGTCTATAGTAGTAATCATGACCTTTTCATTCTCTTTGTCTACAGAATATAGCACACGATAGTCTCCAAGCCTTAGTCGGTACGAATTGCCTGGAAGACCTTTCAGTGGCTTCACATCGAATTTTGGTCTTGGACGAAATGGATCTTTTTCGAATTCGTCTATTACTGCAAGAAGGCGTTTAAGTATCTTATCCGGTAGATCATCGATACATGAGCGTGAAAGAAGTGTTATAGCGGAAAAGAAAAATATTTTTCTTGATAGCTATAAGAAGACTGACAGCGGAGATATTTTAACGAATCCTCAACCTAAAATATATTTAGGTCTTTATCAATCCGCTTTAGAGGACACTATGAAAGATAAAATTATCGTATTTGCCATGGCACTCTCTCTGCTCTTCAGCGGTATGCTGATAGCGGTTGGAGGCGAGGCGGAAGAGGGAAAAGTTGTTGAAAAGGAAGTCCAAGAGATCCGTGATTGGTATGATCTAGATGCGGTGAGGGAGGATCTGTTCGGCGACTATATTTTGATGAACGATCTAGATGAGAACACGGAAGGTTATGGTGAACTGGCCTCTGAACAGGCTAACGAACTAGTCGATAGAGGAGAGTGGGAAGAGAACACCATATATGAAGCGAATGATCTGGTTGAACACGAAGGTCTCAACTACTACTCCATAGAAGAACACGAGAGTTCGGAAGATTTTGAAGAGGACTACTGGATAGAGACCGATAAAGAAGGTGGTGATGCTCTGGGCTGGGATCCGATCGGAGCATATGATTATGGTGGCCTTACAAATTTTGAAGGAAGTTTTGACGGAAGAGGGAACGTTATAAAGGATTTATACATACATAGGCCTGAAGAATCTCAAGTGGGTCTGTTTTCTTCGGTGACATATGGTGGTTTCATCTGCGATGTAGGATTGATCGATGTCAATATAGTGGGAGGAAGTGATGTTGGCTCTCTATCTGGAAGGATAGATAGCAGAAACACATTCACTGGAGGATTGATCCGAAATTCGTTTTCTTCGGGAGAGGTAGTTGGGGATCAGTATGTGGGGGGACTAGTAGGATACAATATGGGGAATTCAGACGGCACTTCTCCTACCGACGGAGTATACGATAGTTATTCTTTAGCCCACGTTGAAGGAGAAGAATATGTTGGGGGGTTGATGGGTAGGCACGGTCACACTTGGTGGGGAACAGGTGAGCTGGCTAGATCATATTTTGGAGGGACACTTTCTGCTGAAGAATCGGTAGGGTCCCTTATAGGGAGGGCTAATCATGGTGAAACAGTTCCATCAGTCAGTGATTCTTATTGGGATGAAGGGAAGACAGGAATCAGTTCCGGCATCGGCTTGAATGAACCAGATATATTCGAGGGCGAAGGTCTAGGATCGTACGAGATGGTCGGCTCAGAAGCCGAAGAAAATATGGATCTCGACTTCGATGATGTCTGGGAGACCGTAGAAGAAGAACACGAAGACGCTGAAGAAGACGGTTATCCGATCCTGCAGGAACTATCTAGAGAAGTGCAATTGAAAGCTCAAGGTATCTATGCGGGACCCCCTGAGGAATACATCATAGAGGACTGGTATGATCTAGATGCGGTGAGGGAGGATCTGTTCGGCGACTATATTTTGATGAACCATCTAGATGAGAACACGGAAGGTTATGGTGAACTGGCTTCTGAACAGGCTAACGAACTAGTCGATAGAGGAGAGTGGGAAGAGAACACCATATATGAAGCGAATGATCTGGTTGAACACGAAGGTCTCAACTACTACTCCATAGAAGAACACAAGAGTTCGGAAGATTTTGAAGAGGACTACTGGATAGAGACCGATAAAGAAGGTGGTGATGCTCTGGGCTGGAAACCATTGGGCGATAGGGATTCCCGGTTCCGTGGAACCTTCGATGGTAACGGACACGAGATAAAAAGCGTCTATGTGGATAGGTCCGCCGAAGGCTATATAGGATTATTCGGTTATGTTGGTGGAGGAGGAGTGATAGAAGATGTAGGTGTGATCGATGTTGATATGGTAGGAGGGAGTACCGGAGGACTTTCCGGACGCAATGAAGGGTTTGTGAACAACTCGTACGCTACAGGATACGTAAACGGCTCTCGCACCGGAGGACTGGTAGGAGAAAATCGTTATGGAGAGATATCTAACTCATATGCCGATGTGTACGTCGTAGGAGAAGTTCGGGTAGGCGGCCTTCTAGGACATAATTATCAAGGACAAGTATCCACTAGTTATGCAACAGGAGAGGTATGTGGTATCGATGAAGTCGGTGGTTTTGTAGGAAGTAGGAATTGGCTGGGAACGATATCAGATTGCTATTCGACTGGAAGCGTGACACGTATATCGGGCACAAGCACACAGTTCGGCGGGTTCATGGGTCGCAACCAAGGAGGACACGTTCAAAATAGTTATTCAACAGGGAGTGTTCACTACGAAGATTCTTCAGACCCCACTAACAGAGGATTTATAGGTAATCAATATTATGATGGAACAGCTTCTGATAACTTCTGGGATACGGACCTCAGTGATCAAGATTCTACAGATAACGGCGCTGCGACCGGTAAATCGACAGAAGAGATGAAGGACGTCGCCACTTTTACAAATCTATCTACCGATGGCTTGGAAGGACCTTGGGATTTTGTAGGTGACCCTTACGACGACGAAGGTGACGAAGACATATGGGATATAGACGAGGGGATAAACGACGGCTATCCTTTTTTGACCTGGCAGGAGGAGTTCGACCTGACGGTGAACATCGAAGGCAACGGAGCCGTGGAAGTCGACGGAGAAGAGATCGTGGACAGCACGACCTTTGTCTACGATAACGGTACTGAGGTGGAACTGAAGGCGGTTCCGGATCCCGATTGGAATTTCGTGGAATGGACCGGAGATCATAGTGGGACTGAAGAAGAGCTGATGTTGACCATGGATCAAAACAAAGTGATAACGGCATGGTTTGAGAATGATACCTACGAGCTTACGGTAAACATAGAAGGAGAAGGCACTACAGATCCATCAGAAGGTACTCACACCTATGAAGAGGGAACGGAAGTGACTGTGAGGGCGACAGCGGATGAAGGCTGGTACTTCGATGGATGGAGCGAAGACGCTGAAGGAACAGAAGAAGAGATAACAGTGGTGATGGACCAAGACAAAGATATAACGGCGCATTTTGCCATACACGAATACACGTTAACGGTCGATGAGGTAGGAGAAGGCAGTGTCGAAGTTGATCCGGAACAGGAACAGTACGAGCATGGAACCGAGGTGGTCCTAACTGTGATACCTGAAGAAGATTGGTATTTTGTTGGATGGACCGGGGATGCTGAAGGTACGGAGGAAGAGATCACTGTGGTGATGGACGACTATAAAGAGATAACGGCGCACTTCGAAGAGTACGTCACTTTAAGGATAGAGACAGAGGGAGAAGGCACGGTGGACGTTGATCCAGATCAGGAACGGTACGAGCAGGGTACCGAAGTCGGCCTGACGGCTGAAGCGGCCGAACGGTGGTATTTCGTGGAATGGACCGGTGATGTGGTAGGTGAGGAAGGAGAAGCGATAACGATGATCATGGACGAAGACAAGGATATAACTGCGCACTTTGAGGAGTTAGAGTACTACGAGCTTACAGTAAAAATAGAAGGAGAAGGCACGGTAGATGTTGACCCGGACCAGGATGAATATGAAGAAGGTACCGAAGTCGGCCTGACGGCTGAAGCGGCCGAAGAGTGGTATTTCGTGGAATGGACCGGTGACGTGCCTGTAGAAGGAGAAGCGATAACGATGATCATGGATGAAGACAAGGAGATAACTGCGCACTTTGAGGAGTACGTCACTTTAAGAATAGAAGATATCACTGGTAACGGAAGTGTTATGGTCGACGGCGATGTTGTAGAAACGCCTTTTGAGAGGGATTACGAGCAGGGTGAGGAAGTCGATATTTTAGCAGAACCAGCCGAGGACTGGTACTTTGAAGGATGGGACGGCTTACTAGCCGAAAATGCTAGTATGACGATCACCATGAACGAAGATTTAACCATAAATGAAGCCCTGTTTGAACGATATGTTACTTTGACGATAACTGAGATCATGGGTGAAGGAACAGTGATCGTAGATGGCGATGTTGTAGAAACGCCTTTTGAGAGAAATTACGAGCAGGGTGAGGAAGCTGAGATTTTAGCAGAACCGGCCGAGGACTGGTACTTTGAAGGATGGGGAGGTATAGATGAAGAGGATACCAGTATAACTATAACTATGAGCGAAAACGTGACGATAACCGAAGTCCTGTTCGAAGAAGATGAAGGGTCTATAAGCATGTGGATGCTGATAGGGATGGTATTAGTTGTCGTGGTAGTCCTGGCCATAGTGATAGGATTCATGATGGTGAGCGACGACGATGATGATGATATCTATATGGAGCCAGAGGGACAACAACAAATTCAAGCGGGATATGCACAAACACAACAGGTTCAACAGGTACAATCTCCACCTCCTCCGCCACCCCCGCCACCTCCTGAACCCCAGGCTGATCTTTGTCCGGATTGTGGTCAGCCTATAAGGTTTGTAGAAGAACACTACTGCTGGTACTGTGATGGCTGCCAGGAGTACAAGTGAAGGTACATCGTTCACTTGAGATATGACTCTATAAGTTGTACATCTATATGTAGGTCAGAAGATCGAAAGGATATTCAGAGTGAGCGTCTTTAGAAGAGTCGATACTGTCTCGAAGAGCTACGACGTTCATCTCTTCGAAGAACTCCAAGCCGACAAGTTAGGGATGCACGAGTACATCTACAATTACAGGAAACTGTGGTCCGATCAAAAACATCGAAATACCTTGGATCAAAGAGGAACTGCTCAGCGGTGTTTAGGTGTGTTCATCGTAGTTCCTTTATATCCTTAGCCTATTCACTCGAAAACACGCAAATAATAAATAGCATTGTAACCATACAGTAATATAAAAAGGGGATGAACATGAGCCTTAAAAAAGTACAGAGTATAGGTATTATCTTGTTTTTGATTTTGAGTGTCGTAAGCACGTCGGTCCTTTTAATATCGGCGGATGTTTTTGAAATGGAAGAAAATATTGAAGAAGATGAATGGATAAAAGAAAGTGAGTCTTCTGAGAGCGAACCTCAATGGCCTATGTACCAGTATGATCAACAGCGTTCCAGTAGAAGTCCCTATACTGGTCCTGACAGTTCCGCACTCTTGTGGTATTTCGAAACAGAAGATATGATTAAAAGCTCGCCAGCCATTGCTTCTGACGGTACTATCTATGTAGGATCGGAGGATCACAATCTATACGCTTTACATCCTGATGGAACAGAAAAGTGGAGATTCACGACCGGTGATGTTATCCGATCCTCCCCTACTATAGGATCAGACGGAACCATCTACATAGGCTCTGGATACTGGAGTGGTGCTCAAGATACTAATCTTTATGCGATAAATCCAGATGGAACAGAAGAGTGGAGATTCACAACCGGTGCAGGGGTATTATCTTCTCCAGTTATTGATGACGAAGGAACTATATATGTTGGATCCTACGATAATAACCTTTACGCGATAAATCCCGACGGTAGTGAAAAGTGGTCCTTCAATACGAGGGGAGACGTTAGATCGGCTCCCGCCATAGGTCCTGACGGTACTATCTATGTGGGGACTTGGGCTAGTAACCTTTATGCGATAAATCCCGACGGTAGTGAAAAGTGGTCTTTCAATACTGATGGGCCCACCCATTACTCCCTTGGTGTGGGACCGGATGGTACCATCTATGTAGGAACACGATCCCCAGGAGGCGATACTTTTTATGCCATCGATCCGGATGGTAGCGAAAGATGGCGTTTTTCTACAGGGCACCAAGTGTGGTCTTCGCCAGCTATAGCTGCTGACGGGACCATCTACGTAGGCACCCACGATGATAACCTCTACGCACTAAATCCCGACGGTAGTCAGAAGTGGAGCTTTGCCACGGACGGTACCATCGCTTCCCCTCCTGTAATCGATGCTGAAGGAACTATTTATGTAGGTTCCTATGATCATAATTTCTACGCATTAAATCCAAACGGTACTGAGAAGTGGAGCTTCGCTACGAATAGCAGTATATTTTCAGCCCCAGCTATAAGTTCGGATGGAACTATCTACGTTGCCTCCAATGACTATAACTTGTATGCTATCGGGTCGGGCGCGGATAGTGTATCTCTAACAATCGATGCTTCTGAAGGTGGCACTACCCATCCCGAGCCCGGGACCTACACTTATAAAGAGGGAACTAAAGTTTCCGTAGAAGCTCTTCCGGACCATGGTTACCAGTTCCGGGAGTGGACGGGAGATCATGAAGAGATGGAGAAAGAGATAACCATAACCATGGATGGAGATAAAGAGATAACAGCTGTATTTGAAAAGGATACCGCTTATCATGAACTTGAAGTAAACATAGAAGGCGAAGGAGACGTTGTGGTAGAGCCGGAGCAAGAAGACTACGAAGAGGGGACTGAAGTTGAACTAAGTGCGGTACCTGCCGAGGACTGGTACTTCGACGGATGGACAGGAGATGTAGAAAGCGAGGAAGAAGAGATCATGATCATCATGGACGATGATAAAGAAGTGACAGCAGTGTTTGGAGAAATATCTATACCTACATACGAATTGACTGTTAACATAGAGGGAGAAGGTATTGTTGAAGTAGATCCAGAGCAAAAATACTACAAAGAGGGGACTGAAGTAACTTTAACAGCCGAGCCAGACCAGCACTGGAACTTCGATAAATGGACAGGCGATTTTTATGGTAATAAGGAACAGATCACGATAACGATGGATGACGATAAGTCCGTTACAGCACGGTTTGTAGAGCATACATATTCTTTAGAAGTGAGAATCAAGGGAGAGGGTTCGGTAGAGATAGAACCAGATAAAGAAAAGTACGAACCAGGTGAAGAAGTCGGCTTAACGGCCGTAATGGACGAGGGATGGCACTTCGTGGAGTGGACAGGCGATCTTGAGAGTACGGAAGAAGAGATAACGCTTGTTATGGATGAGGATAAAGTGCTAACGGCAAAATTTGAAGAAGTAGTTCCGGCGTATTTTGAGGTAGAGATAACAGGAACCGATGTAGAGGTGATCCAGGAACCCGGAGATCCCGGCCTTAAAGTCATGGTTGCTATCGATTACATGGTCACGAATACTGGCGATGAGATGGATACTCAAGATATCGAGTTTACAGTCTGCGATGATCCAAGTATGGAAGTGGTGTACGAGGACGTTGAACCAGAAGTTACTCTTGATGCCGGCGAGACTCACCTGGGTAATTTTTCGTGGGAAACGAACACCACGGAACACGCGGGATGGTACCTTCTTGAAGTAGCCAGCGAAGACTATGAAGATGACGAAGAGGTACAGATCCCCTCGGGAGGTAGGTTTTTTAAGGTGAAAAGAGAGGTATCATGGACAGGAGACGAAGTACATATAACAGGATATATCATAATGTATGAAGATAAAACCGTGGATTTTACCTTCGTGTTCGTAGTAAATAGAGTCGGCTCTGACACCGTTAGGATAGAGATCGGTGGAACGAAGGCTCCCTCTATAAATTACACGATCGAAGGGGAGGAAAGTTACAAGTTAGAGACCGGAGACGGGTCCTCTCCCATGGATGTCGATGAAGATCCTGGTTCTGATCTTAACTACAATTGGGTGTTCATCTTGCTTCTAGTGGGGATCATATCACTCGTCGGCATGTTGTACTTGGTGAATAGCGAGAGAACTATTCAATGGATGCGATCATCTCATGAAACTTCCTCAAAAGAGGAAAAAAACTACCGATGATACATATGAAAAAGTCGTTAGTTTGATCATAGAAGCAAATACTTAGGATACGTTGAATCTTTTCTATATTAGGCGGTGAAATATCATCAACGGGGATTTTATCATAAAATATATTTAGATGTTTTCAATCCCTTATAATGGAGTATACTATGAAAAATAAGATGATCGTATTCACCATCACTTTCTTACTGCTACTCAGCGGAATTGTTATATCGATTGGAAGTGAGGCGAGAGAAGTTGAAAGTGTTGTTGGAGAGGGATTAGGAACTAAAGCTGTACAAGAGGTTCGCGATTGGCATGATCTAAACGATGTGAGGGAGGATTTATCTGGAGATTATATTCTTCTCAATGATTTAGACGAAGATACAGAAGGTTACATGGATTACAACGATCCAGATACGGCGGGTTGGGATCCTATCGGAGAAGTGACAGATTTTGGCGGATTTACAGGTATATTCGATGGTAATGGATATGAGATTAGTGGTCTGTATATCGATAGACCTGATACCGATTACGTGGGTTTATTCGCAGCCATCGGACGCCCCGTAGGAGGAGAACTTAAGAACCTTGGATTGATAGATGTAGATATAACCGGTGGAAATAATACAGGGAGTATAGCAGGAAGAATAGACTGTGATAATGATTACACAGACGGCCTGATCAGGAACAGTTTTACTTCCGGTTCGATAGTTGGAGAGAGATACGTTGGCGGTTTGGTAGGATATAATATGGGAAATTCCGACGCGACTAGTCCCGTCGACGGGATCTACGATAGTTATTCAATCGCCGAGATCAAAGGAGATTCCTATGTCGGTGGTTTGATAGGTCGTCACGGACATAGTTGGTGGGGAACTGGAGAATTAGTCGGTTCTTATTTTGCTGGATCTTTATCTGGTGATGAATATGTTGGAGGATTGGTTGGAAGAGCTACCGACGGAGAGAGGACGAATCCTTCTATCGTGGGTTCTTACTGGAATGAAGAGGTAACGGGAGTGAGTGAAGGGATCGGCTTGAATGAACCAGATATCTTTGAGGGCGAAGGCCGTACGACCGAAGAGATGACTTGGGAATACGATAACACATATGATGGTTGGGATTTTAATGACACCTGGAGAGATGGCGACCATGAGCTTGTGGTGGATACTCAAGGAAACTCTGGATACCCTTCGCTCAGATGGCAGGATGAAGTAGATGTTTATAACCTTGAGATCTATGTATATGGCCAGGGAAGTACGGATCCGGCGGTAGGCAGTCATAGTTATATAGAAAATACTGAAGTGATATTAACGGCTGAACCTGGGGAAGACTGGTACTTTAAGGAGTGGACCGGCGATCACGAAGGTACCGAAGAGAGTATAACCGTTGTGATGGATTCTGACAAGGAGATAACGGCGCACTTTGAAAACTACTTCACTTTATCTATAGAGGGCATCACGGGTGATGGAACTGTTATCGTCGACGGTGATGTTGTAGAAACGCCTTTTGAGAAGAATTACGAGCAGGGAGAAGAAGCTGAGATGTTAGCAGATCCAGACGAGGGATGGTACTTTGAAGGATGGGGCGGTATAAATGAAGAGGATGCCAGTATAACTATAACCTTGAGTGAAAACGTGACGATAACCGAAGTTCTGTTCGAAGAAGATGAAGGGTTTATAAGCACGTGGATGCTGATAGGGCTGATATTAGTTATCGTGGTGGTCCTAGCCATAGTGATAGTATATGTGATGATGGGCGACGATGATGATACCAATATGGAGCCCGTGGGTGATGGACAGCAACAACTTCAAGCAGGACATGCACAGACACAACAGTTTCAACAAGGACAACCTCCACCACCTCAGCAGGCCAATATCTGTCCGGATTGTGGTTGGCCTATAAGATTTGTAGAGGAATACGACAGCTGGTTCTGTGACGACTGCCAGGAGTACAAGTGAAGGTACATTCTTTAATAATAGATGGAGTGTATTCTGTTTAACAAGGCATGATTCTTTTCTAAGTGGCTGTTCTATACTGATAGTTTCAGTTTTTTCTAGTATCTCTTTTACTAAGTTACACCTTCTAAATATACTGATGACTACTAACATATCATCTTTGAATAATCTGAATATCCAGGATCAAAATTTAGTATTTGAGAAGGGAGCTACTGAGTTAAGGTTTGAATAGAATATTACAGATTCTCAGAGGATATCGATTCCACTTGAAAAGATAAACTCAAGCCGTATTAACAATATCTTTCTATATCGGTTTTCCATTACCACCCATATTTTGATCTCTGATGTATCCCTGGGAAGTTCCCAACATAGTAACTTTTACATACCTCTTTTGACCACTTATAGATAATCATTCAAAAACCAATCTATGATGTCATCTAAGCCTTCATCTAAAGTGACCTCAGGATTATAGTCTAGTTCTCTTTTAGCTTTACTTATATCTGCGTAGTTCCTATAGATCTCACCATCTCTTTCTTCAATGTGATTCACTTTGGGAACATCTAACCCCTTATCCTCCAATTTTTTCTTCAGCATGGAGTAGAGGTCATTAATTGTGGTTTCTTCACCCGTAGCTATCTGGAACAGTTCAAAGTCCTTATCTAATTTTTCAGTGCAAGATAGATATAGGGCCTGAGAGATATCTTTAGTATGGATGAAATCTCTCGTTTGATCACCATCTCCAAATATCTTAGGTGTCTCACCTTCTATGATCTGCTTTATGAATTTTGCCACAACACTTCCCTTATGCCAGGATTTTGGACCATAAACATTTGAAAATCTCAGTGCAACACTTTTTAGCCCAAAACTGCCTGCGTAAGCACTGCAGTATCCTTCGCCGGCAAGTTTACTAGCTCCATAGGGGGCTAGGGGACGAGGTACTTTGTTCTCATGGATCGGCATTTTTTGTTCGCCTAGTGGAGCTGCAGATGATGCGAAAACGAATCTTTTAACATTTCTGTCAACGCTTTCATTCAAAAGGTTGATAGTGCCCATTATGTTTATATCGGCATCTTCCTTTGGCTTTTTTATAGAATCCATCACGTCGGTTTGAGCGGCGAGGTGGATCACGTACTCACAGTTTTCCATAGCGGCTTTGACATCTTCTTTTTTTCTCACGTCGCCTTTGATCAAACTTATCCTCTCATCGGAGTAATTATCAATGCCTTTCAGGTACTCTTTTTTCCCTTCGCTAAAATTGTCAAGGACCATTATCCTCTCGTCGATTCTTTCTAAAAGGTACTCGATCAGATTGGTCCCTATAAAACCGCAGCCACCTGTAACTAAGAATCTCGCCATTTTTTTTCACCTATGCATTCAAGGCTAAGAATTCGATATATATCCATCTTTTCCTTCATTTTGAAGAAGTAGAATGAACAAAAATAGGACTCGTATGCTACATAAGTCTATTGAAAAAATCTAAATATTATCTGAAATTTTAAGAATATGATTAATAGTTAACATAGTACCTCGTTAAAATATAGATATGGAGCAGAAGATGGATGAAGAAGAAATAACAATAGTATCCGGCCTTCCGAGATCCGGTACATCCATGATGATGGAGATGCTAGAGAAAGGAGGCATAGAAGTTTTGACCGATGAAGTCCGAAAGCCGGATAAGGACAACCCTAAAGGCTATTATGAGTATGAAAGGGTTAAAGGATTACCGGAGGATACGAGATGGCTTAAAGAGGCGAAGGGAAAGGCGTTGAAAGTTCTAGGCGAACTCATAAAGCACCTCCCTGATAGCTACGATTACAAAGTTATTTTTATGGAGAGAAATCTAGAGGAGATAATCGAATCTCAAACAAAGATGTTGAAACATAAAGGTAAAGACCTGGAAGGCATATCAAACAAAGATTTTAGGAAGACCTTCAAAGAGTATAGGATTATACTAAAACAGCAGGTGGCTTCACATCCATCGATGGAGGTTATATATGTTAATTACAACGACATAATGAGTCATCCTGAACTGGTAGTTGAAAGCATATCTGCTTTTTTCGATGGAGTATTAGACAAGAAGAAGATGTTATCTGTTGTAGATGAAGAACTGTATCGAAATCGTGCTGAATTAGGATGAAATAAAATAATCGTAGATAACACAGCAAAAAATCTATCTTGGATGTGCTAGGACCTGTTCTATTTCAAAAAGCCTTTTAAGTAAGGTAATATTACTTGAAACTGATGACAGGTAATCACGGTTCAGAACCAAAAAAAGTGATCATCGGTATTGACGGTGTACCTGTCGATCTGATAAGGGACCTGGCAGATCGCGGGAGGATGCCGAATGTAGAGAGTTTGCTCTCAGAGGGAGAAATGTCGGCCATGAGAGCCGCTATACCGGAGATCTCTAATGTGAACTGGTCAAGTATCGTCACGGGAAAGAATCCTGGTGAGCACGGAATCTTCGGCTTCACCGATCTCATAAAAGGGACTTACACGATCAACTTTCCGGACAGGAGGGCGCTGAAGGCTTCTCCATTTTGGGAGGATGAAGAGAGAAGATACGTTATATTGAACGTTCCGGCGATGTATCCTGCGCCAGAGATCAATGGAATATTTGTCTCAGGCTTCGTTTCTCCCCAGTTGGGAAAGGCAGTTAGTCCCGATTCTACCTTGAACGTATTGGAAAAGATGGATTATCAGGTCGACGTTGATTCCGAGAAAGCACACAAATCCAAAAGGCTGTTCTTAGATCAGCTTTTCGAGACCTTGGAGAAAAGAGAAAAGGCCTATAAACATTTCTGGGAGGAAAAATGGGATGTCTTCATGTTAGTATTTACCGGAAGTGACAGGCTCGAACACTTCCTATTCGATGCTTATATTGATGAAGAACACGAATACCATGAAAGATTTGTCGAATACTTCGAAGAGGTGGATAGGATCATCGGCGATATAGTTGATAGGCTCGGGGAAGACGACGAGTTGGTGATGCTTTCAGATCATGGTATGGAGCTGATCAAGGAGAACGTTAATCTGAACAAAGTGTTAGAGGACGAGGGAATATTGAAAACGGGAAATAAACCTTCGGAGAGATACAGGAACATACGGGAAGGTACGAAAGCATTCGTTCTGGATCCCGGGCGAGTTTACTTGAACAAGAAGGATAAATATCCACGTGGTAAGGTAGGAAAGGATGAAGAAGAAGTCTTTTTGGATGAGATTATGGATGTCTTTGAAGAGCTTGTTTGTGATGGTGAAAAAGTGATCGAAGAGGTTCATAGGAAAGATGAGATCTATTTCGGGGAAGAGGTGGAGAGAGCACCAGATCTGGTATTGACTCCCGCTTCTGGTTACAACTTGAAAGGGAGCATGAGATATGAAGACGTTTTCGAACAAAATGTATTTAAAGGTAAACATACACTGAACGATGCGTTCCTGTACAGTAAGAACTCAGACTTACCCGAAGAACCGAAGGTAGAGGATGTGAGGAACCTTATAGATGATTAAATAAAGGTAGATAAGATGTCAGATGGGAAGTTACACAATGCAGACAACACGTGCTGGAACTGCCCTGCGGCCAAATTCAGAGGAAATGTTGATTTCAGAGGCTGCGGTCAGTCCCGTAGGATCGTCCCAAAGGGCGAGGATAAACAGCTGATGATCGAATGTAGGAGGAGAGATGAGTTAGGCCACTTTGAACCTAACATCACTTTCGAGCAGTGTCCTGAATGGGAGAAGATGGAGTACGGCTACATGCTGAAGAACATGAAAGTGATGATATTAGGTATGGACGGCTATTTGGGGTGGACCCTGTCTCTTTGGTTAGCAAATCGGGGTTTCGAAGTTAGTGGGATAGACGATTACACTAGAAGGGACTGCGTTATGGAGAAAGGCTCTCATACCGTAGTTCCGATCCCTAGGATGACAAAAAAGTTAGAGGCGGCTAGGGATGAATTAGACATAACTTTGAATTTTAGGAAGATGGACCTCAACGATCGAAAAAAATTGAGGGAGTTTATCGAAGAGGTCAAACCCGAATCTATAGTTCATTACGCGGAGATACCTTCACCTCCCTATTCCATGGTCGATGCTGAACACGCTATCGAGGTCCAAAGGAACAATGTGTTGGGAACTTTGGGTTTACTACACATAATGAGAGACGTAGTTCCGATGACTTCGCTGCTCAAACTGGGTACCATGGGCGAGTACGGTTCTCCTTTGACCGGGAGACCGTTATTTGAAGGTTTATTCCCCAACGACGCTATATTAGAGTGGAACGATAGGGAGTGGAGTCTCGGCGGTGAGATGACGCCGAGAGATCCTCACAGCTTTTACCACGTTTCTAAAGTTCAAGATACTTACAATGTTTATGAGGCATGTAAGTACTGGTGGTTAAGATCTTACGACATAATGCAGGGCATAATCTATGGAGTTCACACCGACGAGGTGGCGGCTCATCCCGATCTGAGGACCAGGTTGGACTACGACGAGTGGTTCGGCACCGTTATCAATCGTTTCGTGACTCAAGCCGTTCATGGTATCCCTCTTACTATCTACGGGGAAGGAGAACAGATAAGGGGTATGATAGCTCTGCAAGATGCGATGGAGTGTATGACTAGGTTGATAGTTTCTCCGCCCGAACCTGGACAGTACGACGTCGTGAATCAAGTTTCCGGACTGCACAAGATCAAAGATGTGGCTGAAACTGTGGCTGAAGTTGGAAACGAAAAGTTTGATCTGGACGTGACGATACAGAGGTTAGAGAATCCGCGGGTGGAAGCAGAAAAGCATCCTATGGAAGTCGTCTCTAGAAAACTACCTCAAGAGCATGGTTTTGATCCCAAAGTTTCTATGGAAAAAGAAGTCGAAAGGATGTTCGATCTTTTGACTAAAGAAGAGATAAAGAAGCGCATCAAAGAAAAAAAGCACGTGATAATGCCCAGGACTAGATGGTCTGGGGAGAAGAAAGAATCCGGTGTGTTAGAGGTTTATAAACCCGGCGAGAAGGAAAAGGGCGGCTATGAAGGTAGATTGGATACAGAGTGATAGTTATGGAAGTCACTTCGGAAAATATCGATGAGGAGATAAACGAGGCAGATAAACCAGTCTTCGCTCTCTTCTGGGCTTCGTGGTGTACCGCATGCAAGAGGAGTGAAGTTACTGTCGGTGAGATCGAAAAGGAACGGGACGACGTGAAGGTGGTCGAGGCTAACGTGGACAAGAACATGGATATCCGAGATAAGTTCGATATCCAAGGTGTTCCTACATTTATCACTTTCAACGGCGGTGAAGAAGTCGAAAGAAGAGTGGGCGCTCAGGGAAAAAAACAGCTGAACAAGATGATCGACGATGTAGTGGAGATATGATCACCGCCGTAATTCCAGCTTTCAACGAAGAGGAAAGGATCGAGAATGTTCTAGAAGAGACTTCTGAGTATGTAGATGAGATCATCGTCATCGATGACAACTCTACCGATGGGACTGCTGAGAGAGCTGAAAAGTACGGGAAAGTTTTAAAAAATGAGACTAATCGGGGTTACCTGCGTTCTATCAGGAGAGGGTTTGAAGCTGCCGGAGGAGACGTCGTAGTTACTTTAGACGGGGATGGAGAGCACGATCCTTCTTTTATTCCAAAGATGGTCGCTCTTATACAAAACGGTGAAGCGGACCTGGTCTTCGGCAAACGTGAAAGAGTTCCCAGGTTGTCGGAAAGACTGATCTCGGAGCTTGTGGGGTTGAAAGTAGGTCTTGAAGATACGGGAACGGGTTTCAGGGCGTTAAAAGTCAGTTTAGCCGAAAGGATGGAGTTGTACGGCTACTGCACCTGCGGAACTTTCGTGCTGGAAGCTGTTTCGTTGGGTGCCGAAGTGAAAGAGGTGAAAGCTCCTGTGAAAGATGTGGAGAAGCCCAAAAGGATCGCGTGGCAGCACTTCTTTCAATTCTTTGTAGTGGTTTGGTTGATGCTGAAAGAGCTGTAAGAGGTTTTTAACTCCGTGTTTATATCTACTGATGTTGTAGATTGAAATCCATATGTTTTATTGAATTTTATGGTAAATTAAGTGCCAAGACCACAGGTTTTCTGACACAAGGTTTATAAATATTTGAGAGCGTTAGCCTTGTCGATATAATTGGTCGTGAAGAAGTCCGTTTCAGTCGTCATCAACGTCTACAACGAGGAGGAGAACATTGAGGACTGTCTGAAGTCGCTGAGGGAACAGACCTTGTCGGACTTCGAGTTAGTGGTGGTAGATGACGGTTCTACAGACGATACCATGAAGATCGTCGAAGAGTTCATAGATAACTTCGATATGAAAACATTCAGGACAGAACACGTTGGTATAAAGAAAGCTCGGAGGAAGGGTGTGAAGAAAAGTTCCTCTGAGATCGTCGTGATAATAGATGCCGACGAGATATTGGAGGAAGACTTTTTAGAGAAGTTGGTGAAACCTTTCGAGGACGAAGATGTCGGTGCCGTCGGAGGTATGTTGAAGTCTGAAGGCGAGGGATGGGTTACCGAGGCTTACGGAGCTTTGAACGAAGCTTTTTACGTGTTGAGAGCCGAGGGTGAAGAAGCCGACTGGATACAAGGAGGTTGTTCAGCCTATCGAAGAGAAGCTCTGGAAAAAGTCGGTGGATTGGCGAAGGAGAAAGTGAGCGCCGATAAAGACATATCTTGGAAGTTGAGGGATCAAGGATGGAAGGTGTTGTTGAGGCGGGAGGCGGTGGCGCATCATAAAGATCCTCAGACCCTCGGATCGGTGATGGGGAGAGAATTCGATATAGGCGTTAGAGAGTATTCACTTATTTCACAGCACAAGAACAGGTTTAGTTGGAAAGAGCTTTCACGTTTCTTTCCGCTCTCTGTGTTCCTGTTTTTAGGGCTTTCTTTACTGCACATGTATTTTTTGGGGTTCATACTGTTGGGTTTGGTGGGGAGCTTTGGTATGGTAACGTATCTACTGGTGAGACATACTGATAGAAGGAATGTAGTTCAAGCCTGGGTGGTGCTCAACATGATCAACTTGGCGTGGAGTGTTGGTTTTGTCAAGGGATGCATAATTGAGGGCACCGTAAAAAGGTGCTAACCTTATATTTTCCTATCAGGTTTTTATGCATTTATTGTAATTTGATTGCCTCAATCTGATAGGCAATTCAGATGCTAAATCTCTTAGAAAACGGGCAAAAGTCACGTAAAAGACTATTTATTACTTGAAATTGTGTAGAAAACAGATAGTCATGAACGAGGACGAAGCAATCCTATCTTTAAAGCACGTGAAAATGGTCCTTGATGAAGAAGGAGTAGATTTTTGGTTGGACTGCGGTACTCTGCTTGGTGCGGTTAGAGATGGAAAGATAATACCATGGGACAATGATATCGACCTGGGTGCTTGGCGGAAGGATTTTGATCGTATAGATCAGGCGATCCAGCGGCTTCAAAACGAAATTTATACAGTCCATCATCCAGAAGAAGTAAAAATCATATGTGGGTATAGTCAAGTCAATATCACATTATACAGATTGAAGGATGATGAAGCAACGAGAAGCTTTGTGGTAGAAGATAATTATTTTTCTGGGTTTGTTTTCAGCATATCTAAACTATTAGAGGATGAAAAAAATGCGATCAGCGTATCTGAAAACATCCCTATTTCATTTACCAATGCATTGGGAACTATTTTTTCCAAAATACCTTCGAAAATCCGGTCTGAGCTGGCTTTCGTGCTGAAAAATTTGCACGAGATGTGTTCTTCTAAAGTTATCGTCTCAGTACCTTCAAAATATTTTACCGATTTATCTAAAATCGAGTTTTATGGGATGGAATTTTCTGCTCCAAGTCCCATAGAAGAATATTTAAAATTCAGATATGGAGACGATTGGAGAACTCCCAAAAAGGATTATGTTTACTATGAGGACGATCAGTCTATAAAAGAAGAAGACTGAAAAGTGGAACAAAATCACAGCCACCAAAAAGATAATAATATGGCCATCCTTTGTAATAAACATACGAGGTGAAAACATGAAAAAAGTCTATCTCGCCATGGGGACCGACATAATCCATCACGGTCATATAAACGTGATCGAAAAGGCAAGGGAATTGGGGGAAGTCACAGTAGGGATCTTGACCGACGAGGTGATAGTGAGTTACAAACGTTATCCTATATTGTCTTACGATGAGCGTAAAAAGATCATAGAGAACATAAAGGGTGTAGACAACGTAGTTAAACAAGAAGAATTGGATTATACTCCGACTTTAAAAGAGTTGAAGCCGGATTACGTGGTTCATGGAAAAGACTGGAGGAGCGGTCCTCAGCAGAAGATCAGGGATAAAGTTATCAAGACTCTTGCGGGATGGGGCGGGGAGCTGGTCGAAGTCGAATATACGGAAGATGTTTCTCTTGATAAGTTAGATGAGAAGATAGAGAAGCTGGGCACGACTCCGGATGAGAGGAGGAAGAGGCTCAGAGATCTTATAGAGATGAAAGATATAGTGAGGATCATCGAAGCTCACAACGGCTTGACAGGACTAATAGCTGAGAAAACAAAAGTGACAAAAGAAGATAAGATAGAGAGCTTCGACGGTATGTGGATCAGCAGCCTATGTGATTCCACCGTTAAAGGAAAGCCGGATATCGAACTGGTGGACCCGACCTCAAGGTTGAGGACGATAAATGAGATACTGGAAGTTACCACCAAACCTATAATTTTGGATGGTGACACAGGCGGCAAGATCGAACATTTTGTCTTCAGTGTGAAGACGCTCGAGAGAGTGGGAGTTTCTGCAGTGATCATCGAAGACAAGATCGGCTTGAAGAAAAATTCATTGTTCGGTACGGAAGTGGAACAGCAGCAGGATTCCATAGAAAATTTTTGTAAGAAGATATCTGAAGCTAAAAAAGCTCAGGTGACCGACGACTTCATGATAATCGCACGTGTGGAGAGTCTGATCCTAGATGCCGGTATGGACGACGCTTTAGAGAGAGCGGAAGCTTATATCGATGCAGGGGCGGATGCCATAATGATACACAGTAAGGACGAGGAGCCCGATGATATACTGGAGTTCTGTGATCATTACGAAGATTTTGAGTACAAAGTTCCGCTGGTTGTTGTTCCTACGACTTATTGTCAGATAACTGAAGAAGAGTTGGTCGAGGCCGGTGTAGATGTGGTGATCTATGCGAACCACCTGTTGAGGAGTGCTTATCCGGCTATGAAGAAGGCTGCTGAGAGTATATTGGAGAACAACAGAGCTAAGGAGGCAGACGAAGAGTACTGCATGCCTATATCCGACATACTGACGTTGATACCAGGAGGAAAGTGAATGTTAGAGCCGTCAAAGTTCTTTTCCTTGTTGGAAGAGAATGAAGTGGAGTTCTTTACGGGAGTTCCAGATTCTTTGTTGAAGTATTTTTGTGCTTACGTCACGGATAACGTTTCCGAAGAGGATCATATCATAGCGGCTAACGAGGGGAACGCTATTGGAGTGGCTGCAGGATATCATCTAGCTACGGGAAAGATCCCATTAGTTTATATGCAGAACTCCGGCATGGGTAACGCTACCAATCCTTTGCTGTCGTTGGTTGATGAAGAGGTGTACGAGATCCCTGTTCTCCTGATGATAGGATGGAGGGGAGAACCAGGGGTGAAAGATGCATGTCAGCACATCAAGCAGGGAAAGATCACTAGAGAACTTTTAGATACCATGGAGATACCGAATCACGTCTTACCTGAAGATATTTTGGAAGCTAAAGGTTTGATAGAAGAGATAGTTGAGGGTATGAAAGAGGACGGCAAACCTCGTGCTTTGGTAGTCAGGAGGGGAACTTTTTCCGAATATACTTTGGGTGAAGAAGATGAAGTAAGATGTGAGATGAGTCGGGAAGAAGCTATCGAGCAGATGTTGAAAAGTGTGGGACGGGAAAGTGGTGAAAATTTAGTGGTATCTTCTACAGGTAAGATCTCTAGAGAGTTGTACGAGGTCAGGGAGCGGTTGGGTCAAGGGCACGAGAAAGATTTTCTCATGGTCGGTTCTATGGGGCACGCTTCTCAGATAGCTTTAGGTGTTGCGCTGAAGAACGAAGATAAACAGGTTGTTTGTATGGAAGGCGACGGTTCACTGATAATGCACATGGGAGGATTAGCTACGATAAGTTTGAACGAAGTTACGAATTTCAAGCACGTGATATTGAACAACTGCGCACATGATTCTGTAGGCGGACAACCTACCGCAGCTCCTGTTGTCGACTTTCAGAAGATCGCTGAGGGAGCAGGGTACAGAAAAGTGATGATGGCTGAGAGATCTGCTGAATTAGAGGAAAAGATGAAAGAACTGCTTGCGTGTGAAGGCCCTGCATTGTTGGAAGTCAGGGTGGAAAAAGGTGCTAGAGAGGATCTGGGAAGGCCAGATGTCGAGCCTTTGGATAGAAAAAAAATGTTCATGGATTTTTTACAGGATTAGAATAGAGACTATGAAAGCGATAATACTGAACTCGGGCGAAGGCAAAAGGATGGGCGATTTGACAGCTGAAAAGCCCAAATGTATGGTGAAATTGAACAAGGAAACTATTTTGGCGAGACAGCTCAGGTTGCTCTCTAATTTTGGAGTTACGGATGTGGTGGTGACTACGGGGCCTTTCGAGGAGAAATTGAGAGAGCATGCGGAAGCTGTGAGTGATCTTAATATCGAATTTATCCATAATCCAGAGTATGATTCGACTAATTACATCTATTCCTTGTATTTAGTCGATGATAAAATAGAGGAAGATGTTTTACTTCTGCATGGAGATCTATGTTTTGAGGGAAAAGTGTTGAATAAATTGGTCGATGGTGGAAGTACCGCATTGATCGATACCGACGAAGATTCTCCCGATAAAGATTTCGATGCACTGGTTGAAGACGGATTTGTGAAGAGTATCGGTGTGGATCTTGAGTCTGATGACACTGTAGGATTCATGCCGTTCTATCATCTGTTGGAAGAGGATCTTTCGAGATGGATGCGCTCGATAGAGGAGTTCGTTGATGAAGGTAAGCTTGGAGTCTATGCTGAAGACGCCCTGAATCCGCTGTTGAAGAGCGGAGAAGTCAAATTGAAAGGAGTAGATTTTTCTGACAGTTTTTGTATGGAGATAGACACTCAAGAAGATCTTCATAAAGCTAAAGAGATGTTGGAGGAGTTAGATGGTTGAAGAATACTTTGGTGAGGGAGCTATAGAGGAAAGTAGAGAAGTATTTGATGACCTAGGTGTCGAAAGCGTGTTTTTGGTTCACGGTGAGAGTTCATTTTCATTGAGTGGTGCTGAGGAAAAGCTTTGGGGGATCAGGGATAATCTGGGGTTGGAGATCGTAGAATTTACTGATTTTTCATCCAATCCGAAGGTTGAAGAGGTTGAGGAAGGCGTTGAGCTCTTTGATGAAGAAGATCATGATCTAGTCATGGCGGTCGGTGGAGGGAGTGCTATCGACGTGGCAAAGATGATCAAAATATTTTCTTTCCAGGAAAGTAAACCAGAAGAATATATTTTGGGTAAGAAGAATATGGAAAAAAGTGATCTGCCTCTTTTAGCTGTTCCTACTACTGCAGGAACGGGAAGTGAAGCGACTCATTTTGCAGTGGTTTATGTTGATGGAGAGAAATACTCTGTAGCTCATGAT
>PUNG01000072.1 GCA_003551675.1 Thermoplasmata archaeon | reverse complement strand
TCTTTTATTTTTTCTTCAGCATCCTCGAGTTCCTTTTCCGTGCCTTCAAATTCTTCTTCTATATGATTTCGCTCTATAGAAGCATCTTCGGCCGTTTTTTCCTGAACATCTTCTTCGTTTTCATCGTTCTTCGGTCGCCACTGGTCATATCTTTCTATCTCGTCTTCGTCCGATATGTATTTTTCAAAGATCTTTTCAAGTTTCAAGCAAAATTCAGTTATGTCGTCCCAGGAACCTTCTACTTTCAGACCTGAATTTGTTTCATCTATCTTCGCCATGGTCACATCAACAGTGAAACACTATTTAGGAATTTGTGTTTCAAATATCTACATCGTAGTAGTCCTTATACCATCCTACAAATTTTTTCACACCGGTCTCTAGATCAGTTTTTGGTTCAAAACCTAATCTTTCTTTAGAGTGAGATATATCGGCGTATGTAACTTTCATGTCACCTAACTGCATTGGAAGCATGTTCTTTTCGGCCTTTTTACCTAAAATGTTTTCTAGGATATCTATAAAGTCCATGAGGTTCACAGGTGTATTGTTACCCAGGTTGAATATCTCATAATCGAACCTTTCATCTAAACTCTTTATGATCCCGTCGACTATGTCGTCTACATACGTGAAGTCTCTTTTCATATCACCATGATTGTAAACGTCGATGGGTTTTCCGTCTACTATCCTATCAGTGAACTTGAACATGGCCATGTCGGGTCTACCCCAGGGTCCATAAACGGTAAAAAATCTCAATCCTGTACACTTCAGGTCGTATAAGTGGTTGTACGAGTGTGCCATGACTTCGTTAGCTACCTTGGTGGCCGCATAATACGATGCAGGTCTATCAACATCATCTTCTACAGAATACGGTATGTTCTTGTTTCCACCGTAGACAGAGGAAGACGACGCATAGACAAGGTTATCAACGTCGTTATGCCTAGCTAATTCTAAGATGTTGGTGAATCCTTCTAGGTTCGAGCGTTGATATGCATGGGGATTTTCAACTGAATAGCGCACTCCGGCCTGGGCGGCTAGATGGCAGATCCTATCTATGTCATGTTTCTCAAAGATCTCCTCTAAGGCGTCAAGTTCACACAGGTCATGATGGAAGAATGTGTAGTTATCATGATCTTCTAAGAGATGGTTACGGTCCCACTTGAGCTGCTGTGAGTAGTAATCGTTTACGTTGTCCAAACCTATCACGTGTTCTCCTTTTTCCAAAAGAGCCCTAGCGGTGTGAAAACCTATAAAGCCAGCGGTACCTGTGATGAAAGTGGTCATATTCAGAGGTATAGTTCACGGGCTTATTTTAATTTTCGTTTCAGTTTTGTGAGAATAAAAAAGAATAAAATACGAATTGATTTAACCCAAGATCAAACTTGGGAAAAGAAAGAAAGGTATTTGTTTTGGTCGTATAGGCCAAAACTATTTTTTGTTTTCCATCGTGATCTCTATCGACGAAACGTTCGTGGTGCCGCCGCCTTCATCTTCCAATTCTTCCGTGTCCGTTATGATGTCGATTATCTCGGCGGTTTCCAAAAAACGATTTTTCGTTATTTCGGCCACGTCTACGGCTTTGCTTATCGCTCTTCCGCGGGCTTTGATCACTATTTCATCGCTTCCTCTATTGAATTGCTCCATCGTTGCCATCACGTAGTTCATCGTTTCTTTGCTTCCGATAAATACAGTATTCTCATCATCCATGGTCTTCACCTTTTCATTTTTTCTTTTTGTATATTGCTTTCGCATTTTGCATATTTTGTAGGTATTATTAACAATTTTGGTCCAAATCAGCCGTTTTTTCTCAAAAACCATGACAAAACTCAAATCGGAGCGGTGATAAGAAAGCATGATGTCCATAGAGATCGTAGACGGATCACGGTCCAACGAAGAGCTACCCGATGACTTCGAACCCTACGTTAAAAGATGGTTTTGGGAAAGATTCGACGGATTGACGCCTCCGCAGAAGCATTCTTTCAAGATGATCCACGAGGGAAGAAACTCGTTGATCTGTTCTCCCACGGGTTCGGGGAAAACTCTATCCGCATTTTTGTCCATACTCAACGAGCTGTTCTTGAAGGGTGACAAAGGCGAATTAGAGGATAAGGTATACTGCCTTTACGTTTCTCCTCTCAGGGCACTCGGTAACGACATCCAGCGCAATCTAGAAAAACCTTTAGAGGGTATAAAAGAAAAGGCCGAAGAGATGGATATCGATATGCCCGAAGTCAGGAGTGCTGTAAGAACGGGTGATACACCTTCACGGGAGAGACAGAAGATGCTGAAAAATCCTCCCCATATCTTGGTCACGACTCCCGAGACCCTCGGGATAATTTTGAACGCTCCGAAGTTCAAGGAAAAACTGAAGGATCTAAGCTACATAATAGTTGACGAGATACATTCACTCTGCGACAACAAAAGAGGAGTCCACCTTTCACTGTCTTTGGAAAGGCTGGAAGAGATGTGCAGCGAAGAACCCACGAGGATAGGTCTATCTGCTACTCAAGCACCGATCCATGAGATAGCAGAGTACTTGGTAGGATACGAAGACGGAAAGCCCAGGCAGTGCGATATAGTGGATGTTTCAGCTTTTAAAGAACTAGATCTAAAAGTGCTTTCTCCCGTGGGCGACCTTATCCATACCTCGGGAGAAGTGGTCAACAGTGAGATGTATCGATGTATAGACCAGTCGGTTAAAAATCACGTCACCACTCTGATATTTACCAACACAAGGAGCGCTACGGAAAGAGTCGTAAATAACCTTATCAACAAAGACCCCGAGTTCTACGAAGGCAACATAGGTGCGCATCATTCTTCCATGAGCCGTGACAAAAGGATAGATGTGGAAGAATCTTTGAAGAACGGGAACCTGAAAGTCGTAGTTACTTCTACTTCCCTTGAACTAGGTATCGACATAGGTTACATAGATCTTGTTTTACAACTTTCCTCACCCAAAGGCATCTCTAGAGCCATACAGCGTGTAGGTCGATCCGGACACGGATTCACCGATGACCCAAAAGGAAGAGTTCTGGTGATGGAAAGGGGGGATGCTTTGGAATGTACCGAGATGATGCGCTGTGCCAAGGAGAACGAATTAGACAATGTGAGGATACCCATGAACTGTTTAGATGTGCTTTCTCAGCATATCGTAGGGATGGGGTGTAACAAAAAGTGGGATGTCGACGATGCTTATGAAGTGATCAAAAGTAGTTTCAATTTTCACAGATTAGAGAGAGAAGATTATGAAAGAACTTTGAGATATG
This sequence comes from Thermoplasmata archaeon, assembly GCA_003551675.1. Lineage (GTDB taxonomy): Archaea > Thermoplasmatota > Thermoplasmata > Halarchaeoplasmatales > Halarchaeoplasmataceae > Natronoplasma > Natronoplasma halalkaliphilum. Next base: position 2,540 of record PUNG01000072.1, on the reverse strand, counting down.
TGGCAGGAGAGCACGCTTCTTTGGAAGATCAGAGAGTTTACGGCAAGATATGGCTCGACGAAGATGAAGAAGGTGAGCTAGAATTCGGACAAAGAGGTAAACTGACCCGTGTCATATACATGACCAACATAGGTACCATACCGGATGAAAGTGCTTACCGAGTTCATACAAGAGAGGGAAGGTTCGTTGGAACCTTGGACGAGGATTTTTTAGATAGGTTGACCAAAGGAGATATATTCATCCACGGCGGCGATACGTACGAATTTCGATACGCGAGGGGCATGAAAGTTTACGTGGATGCACGTCCAGATAGAGCACCTACGGTGCCGTCGTGGTTCTCCGAGATGCTTCCGTTGTCCTATGACCTAGGTAGGAAGATAGGCGAATTCAACAAAAAAATCCAAGATATGATCGAAAAAGGTGAAGACCCTTCTGGATGGATAAGAGAAAATTACTACGTAGATGAGAAAACGGTATCTTCTATCATATCTTATATAGACGAACAGTACAGGTACGCGGGAGCGGTTCCAACCGATTCCATCCTGCTTGTAGAAAAGAACTTTGAGTCTGATAAGACCAATCTGATATTTCACACGATCTTCGGGAGGAAAGTGAACGATGCTTTATGCAGGATATTTGCCGATCACGCCTCGGACATGTTGAACGCTAATGTAGGCATAGTTGTGGACGATCATGGATTCGTTCTTATCTGTCCTAGAAAAGAGATCGACCTTGACGGATTGATCCAAAGAGTTATAGGAAGCGATCTGAGAAAGACGTTGAAAAGAGCGGTGAGGAAGACAGAACTGATGAAAAGGCGGTTCAGGCACGTAGCTTCTAGAGCGTTGATGATACTGCGTAATTATAGAGGTAATAAGTTGAGCGTCGGAAAACAGCAGATGAAATCACATTTTCTCCTCTCAGCATGTGAAAAGATAGATGAGGATTTCCCCCTAGTGAAAGAAACGTATCGAGAGATAATCGAAGATTATATGGATATAGAGAACGCTTCCGATATAATGAAGGGTATAGAAAAAGGAGATATAGGTTACAAGGTTATAGAAACTGAAGTTCCGTCACCATTCGCACACAACCTCGTTTTACAGAGTCAGGGCGACGTACTCAAACTTGAAGATAAAAAAGAGAGGCTTCAAATCCTGCATAAAAAGGTGATGGAGAGCATGGAAAGCGAAGGTGTTTGAATGAAGCTCTTTAACAGGTTCGAGATCGTAGGCAATCATCCCGCCCTATACGACCCTAAGAAAAAGATGTTGATGGTCTCAGACCTGCATCTCGGTCTTGAATCACTCATGGCCGATGCGGGTATGTTCATGCCAAAATTCCAGCTATCGGAGATGAAAGACGATATATCAGATATGTTGGAAAAAAAAGATGTAGAAAGATTGTTAGTGTGCGGCGATATAAAGCACGAATTCTCCAAGACCTCTTACGGTGAAAGGAAGGAGGTGGAAGAGTTCATCGAGTTTTTTGATGAATTGGTCGGTAAGATCTACCTTGTAAAAGGCAACCACGATAATTACCTTATCTACTCGGTGAAGAGATACCCTGATGTAGAATTGGAAGAGCTTTTTGTATTCGATGATGTTTGCATCATCCACGGGCATGAAAAGCACGAGAGGATAAAGGGTTTAGACCTGGATCATATAATCATAGGACACGAACATCCTGCGCTAACGCTCACCGACGAGATAGGAGCTAGGGAGAAGATACGCTGCTTTCTTTATGGTAGAACGAAAGACGGTAAGGATCTGATAGTGATGCCCGCCTTTTCAGGCCTCGCCCAGGGCTCAACGGTGAATAGAGTGGATAATAAAGACATATTGTCACCTGTGTTGAAAGATCTTGTGGATATAGGAGAGATGAAGGCCGTAGGTGTAGACAAAGAAGCGGGTCTATTCAAATTTCCTAAATTGAAAAAACTGAAGGATATCTGATACTCTTCACTTGTAAGTATGACATTCCGGACAGTAATAACTTTCGAATTCTTTTCTGTAAACGAGTTCTCTTCCACACTCATCACATCTCTTCTTCTTTTTGAACAGGTCTCCAAACACTCCTTTTTTCTTTCTTGGAGTGCCGGTTCTATTGATAGAAGCTTTCACCTTTCTTTTTTTCGTACCCTCTTTCTGTTTTTCCTCATCGGTCATCATGGTGCCTGCCGACGGGTCCATCATCTCCAAGAAAAAGAAGAAACCTGTTATGATGGTCGCAACAAAAAATATGCTCATAAACAATTCAAATAGATAAACCTCAGGATAGAGATGATGTAAAAGACTGAAAAGGAGGGTAGAGAACAAGGATAGAAAAAACCCGAGAGAGACCTTCATCTTACTCCTCACATCATCACCATTTATTGAAAACCATCATCACTATAAATAATTTTAGCCATCTCTCTAAAAAATGAAAGTGGGCCCGACCGGATTTGAACCGGCGACCGTCTGGTTATGAGCCAGATGCTCCACCAAACTAAGCTACGGGCCCTTATCAAAAAAGGGCGTCATATCCTAATTATTAATCTT
>PUNG01000019.1 GCA_003551675.1 Thermoplasmata archaeon | reverse complement strand
TCGTCTTCATCATCGTTTTCGCTATCTTCTTCTGACTCGTTTTCGCCATCATTTTCGTCATCGTCCTCTTCATCGTTGTCTTCTTTCTTTTTGCGGAAAACTTTCTTTTTTGGTGTTTTATCCTTATTTTTGCCCATGCCTGTCATCGCTATCACTGCAATTAAAACGATGATAAGCACGATGATCATCAAAGTCAACCAGTAACCAAGGTCTTCTTCCTCTTCAACTTCAATGTTGAGTGTCAAGCCATTTACTTCTATTTCATAACTTCCTGTATCTTCAATAGTGTAATAAACAGATGCTGTCTCGGTTTCTCCGCCTTCAACGGTGACTGTATCGCTGTCGACATACTCTCCATTCACATAGAACTCTAAAGTGTAGTCACCACTTATATCTCCTATATTGGTAACGTTTACTAACAGTGTAATATCTTCACCTATATCTATCTCATCAGGCTCTATTCTAAGAGAGGATGGAATGAACTCCTCAGGTTTCAATTCAGTTTTAAACGATAGTATATCTCCAGTCTCCATCTCATCATCCGATTCCACAACAGCTTTGAACTCGTAGGTTGTATCTGAATCAAGACCTAAAAGTATATCTTCAAAGATCGAATCTTCATCTAACGTTTGGTTCACCGTATCTATCCAATTTTCTGCACCTTCTTCCCTATATCTGAAGTAAACTTTCACTTCTTCTTCAACGCCTATGAGTTCTCCTTGAAGCACCACTGAATCATGAGTAACGTTTTTTGCGTCGAGAGTCGTCACCTGCAAATGATCTATTATTTCCTCAAATTCCGCCGTTATATCGTAGTTATCCAACATCTCTATGGTTGTTTGGTCTGCCGTTACATCTTCTACAGTCAGGTTATCTCCTGACCATCTTACAAATTTCCAACCTTCCTCCGGAACAGCCTCTATAGTCACTTCTTCGCCGGGCTCGTAGGTGTGTACTCCCGGTTCTGGATCAGTAGTACCTTCCCCTTTTATATCCAATTCGAGTTCGTAATACTCTACCTTTTCTTCGAATACCGCCGTTATCTCATAGTCCTGGTCCATGGTTATAGTTATCTCTTCTTCCGTACCTTCATGGTCCCCTGTCCATTCAATGAATTCCCAGCCGTCGTCAGGCGTTGCCGTAACATTCACTTCCTCTCCATCTTCGTAAGTGTGAGTACCTGGCTCTGGATCAGTAGTACCTTCTCCGATCACATCGATCTCTAACTCGTGCTCTATCCTATCAAAGTATGCGATCAATCTTTTATTTGCATCCATAGTGATGGTTATTTCTTCTTCTGAACTTTCATAGTCTCCAGCCCACTCTGTGAACTCGTAATTTTCATCCGGTACCGCGGTCAAATTCACTTCTTCACCATACTCATACTCGTCCTTATCTGGCTCTATTTCAACTGATCCATTACCTTCTATATCTATATCCAGTTCGTAAGTAGCTCTTTCAAAGTGGACCGTTATCTCTTTGTCTTCGTCCATCACTATCAAGAGTTCTCTGTATTCACCTTGACCAGGAGGCACATCTCCAGTCCATTGGTCAAACACCCAACCCGTGTTAGGATTGGCTCTGACCCTAACTTCATCTCCATATACGTACTGGTGAGTGCCTACCGATGGCACTGTATACCCCTCTCCCTCTCTTTCTATGGTTAGATAGCGATACTCTATCTCTTCAAAATTAGCTTTTATACTTTTATCCTCATCCATAACAACGGTTATTATTTCTTCTGTGCTTTCATAGTCTCCAGTCCAATTAGTGAATCTCCAATGATCGGCAGGAGATGCTTCAATTTCCACTTCTGTTCCAATCATATGTTCTTCAGAATATGGTACTTCTACCAACGTACCATCGACGTAGATGTCTCCTTCTCCCTCTCCGATGTCTAAACTCAGTTCGTTCACCTCGACGAAATTTGCGGTTATTGACTTATCTTCGTCCATCACTACGGAGATCGACTCGTAGGGTGAAGATCCAATGAAGTACTCCACCCATTCTGCTCCTCGTATTTCACCATGGTTTTCGTTGTCACTTTGATCGTAAACTGTATCTCCTGTGCCTTCACTCATAGACCACCAACCGACTTCACCGCCTATTTCTTCATATATGTTTTCGTATAGTATTTCTATATCGATTTCAGAGAGCCCTCTGTCGTAGACTCTAACATCGCTTATCTTCCCATCCCACCATAGGGGACTATCTATATCACTATCTGGGCTATACTGCCTTCCAATGACGAAATCATCAGGATGATCCGCTATTTCATGATCCTCGAGGGTTCCTTGTAGTTCACCGTTCACATAAAGATAAAAATTATTACCGTCGTGAACTCCAGTCACATGATACCATTTACTCTCTTCATAGACCTCGTCACTCTCTACCACTTCATAACCTTCGTCGGTACCATCTCCAATATTAAACTGAAAGCGCCCTTCATTTAATGATAGAGAATAACCATAATATAGGTGTTCATCTGGGAATATAGGTAATATCGGCTCGTCGAGTTCATAATAAAAGCTACCGGCTATACCCATTTCTTGCTCTAAATTGTTAGGTTTCACACGCGCAGATATACTCATTGCTTCGTTGTCGAACTTTAGACTTCCATGGTCGCCACAGTTTACCACATCTCCAGAACCGTCGAACTCTAGAGAATATTCATATATATCTCCCGTCCAATTGCCAAAGCACCAACCATCGGCCGCATCCGCTTCGAGGTCGACTTCGGCCCCCTCATCATACTCTCTAGTATATGGAACTTCGACCAGCTCACCATCAACATAGATCTGTCCTTCACCTTCTTTTTCCAGATGTAGCTGTCTCATCTCATCTTCGACAAAATTTGCTTTTATAGTCCTGTTCTGATTCATGACTAGAGTTATCACTTCATCAGGGATAGATTCGATAGGATAGTTCGTCCATCTTGCCCCAATTATATCTCCATGGTTTTCGTTAGTGCTTTGATCGTAGGCTATATTGCCTATGCCTTCATTCATAGCCCACCAGCCTACTTCACCACCGATGGGCTCGTAGTCACTCCCGTATAGGTCCGCGATATCATCTTCGGATAAGGCCCGACCATAAACACGAACGTCGTTTATTTCTCCATCCCACCAGTAAGGTCCGCCTACTTCTCCTAGTCCTACATCGCTGTTCGGTGAATATCGTCTTCCTATGACGAAATCGTCATCGAAATCAGCTATTTGGTGATCTTCGAACTCACCTTGCAATTGACCATTCACATAAAGATAAAAATTGTATCCGTCATGTACTCCTACCACGTGATACCATTCATCATTTTCTTCAAAAGTATCCTGGCTGATGATTCTCTCGGACCCTTGGTTGGTACCGTCTCCTATCTGGAACTGGAATCGATTATTATTCATGGAGAGAGCGTAACCATGATAAAAGTGATCATCGTCGCCGATAAAATTGAAATCATAATCATAGTGTAATTTTCCGGCTATGCCCATATTCTCTTCAGTATCGTTTGGTTTCACCCATGTGGATATACTCATAGAGTCGTCGTCAAACTTTAGTGTTTCGTGGTCACCACAGTTGATCACGTCTCCATCACCGTCGAATTCCAGAGCATGTTCATATAGATCTCCAGTCCAGTTAGAGAATGACCAACCATGGTCAGAAACCGGCTCTAGTTCTGCTTCTACTCCATGAGGGAAACGTCGCTCGTATGGAAGGTCAACTTCCATCCCGTCGATCTTCACATTACCGTTTCCCTCGCCCTCTTCTATCCTGAGAGTGGGTCCATCTATCACTTTGAAGTTGGCGGTTATGACTTTATCATCGTCCATCTCGATGGTTATCTCTTCATCTACGCCCTCATAGTCTCCGGTCCAATTATGGATATACCATCCGGGAGCAGGGTAAGCTGTTACATGGACTTCGTCTTCATAGGTATAGGTGTATGTGCCCTCCTTGGGATCAGTAGCGCCTTCGCCTTCGATCTGTATGGTCAGGTTGAAATCATCTCTCTCAAAATTCGCCACCACGTGTTTATCTTCTTTCATGACGACAGTGATCTCTTCTTCTTCGCCTTCTATGTCACCAGTCCAATTACTGAAGATCCACCCATGATCGGCCTCGGCCGTTACGTTAACTTCGTCTTCATATAGGTAAGTGTGTGTACCTTCTTCGGGTTGGGTAGTACCTTCACCTACAACGTCTATGGTCAGGTTGTAGTGGTTTCTTTCGAAAATAACGATTACGTGTTTATCCTCATCCATGGTGACCGTTATCTCTTCTTCTTCGCCTTCTTCAATATCTCCTGCCCAATTACTGATATGCCATCCTGTATCAGGATAAGCTGTTACGTTAACTTCGTCTTCATATAGGTAAGTGTGTGTACCTTCTTCGGGATGGGTAGTACCTTCTCCCACGACCTCTACGGTTAGCTTGAATTCATCTCTCTCAAAATTGGCTGTTATCTCCTTATCTTCATCCATCACAAAGGTGATGATGGTATCCTCATCTTCAATATCTCCTGTCCACTCACTGAATACATACCCGTGAGCAGGCATAGCCTCGACCGTCACCCTTTCGCCTTCAAAATAGGTGATGGTCCCCTCTTTTGGGTGTGTACTTCCTTCTTTCTCAACTTCGATGGTCAATTCGTAGGTTTCATAATCATCTATGTCTGCGTATAATGGGTAGAGGTCCTCCGATCCTGCATCACCGTCTATGATATATGGTTCATGGATCACTTTCGCATCGTCGAAATCGTCTTGAGCTTCATCGTACTTATCCATCCAATCCCACCAGTAATTTCCATATTCATTGAGGTCATACCATGTATTTGAATTTCCGTCGTCGAAAGCTTGTACCGTACTCGAGTTGTACGTTAGATTAGAACCATTGTTGAACATAAATCTATTATTGAATACAGATGAAGAAGCCCCGGTCATATATATGCCGTAATCTAAATTTTGGCTTATGTTGTTGTTAGATATCGAGTTCGTATTCGTAGAAGCATATATCCCATATCTCATATTATTTGAGACGACATTATCTTCTACCGTGCAACTGTTTGCTCCCTCGGTTAAATGGATACCGTCCTGATTATTCGATATGTAGTTCTCTCTTATCGTGTTGATAGAAGAATCTCCCGTTAAGTGTATTCCGTGTTCTCTGTTAGCTATTATATCCGATCCAATTATTTCATTCATCTCCGAATCGGAAAAGCGGATACCCTCTTGATTTGAAGTCATATCACTATCTAACACGATGATATTACTTACTCCCTCTAGATGGATCCCTATCTCGTTCTCATGGGCTCTTATCCTTTCAAACTCCCCCGAATTAGAGTTGACGAGCTCGACACCTCGTTCGTTATTTATGATATATCCCTCCTCGAGTTTGACTCCGTTGAGACCTTCCATGTATATTCCCGGTCCTGAGCAATCCGCAACCTCAAAATATGACAATTCGACCCATTCTGAATCTTCTATCCATATACCACTGCCTTCACTTCTCGTTACCTCTACATCGGCTATCTCGATATCTCTCGACCCATCTATCGAGATGCCTTCCATGTTATTTATGATCTCCAAATCTACCATCTGTATTATTTCGGAATCTTCGATGTGGATACCGGGACCTTCGCTATTTTCGATATCGACCGTATGTAAACTGAGTTCATTTAAGGTCTCAAAAAATCCTGAAGGACCTATGGAAATACCCGTACTTCCGGCATCTTTTATTGATATATCGTTCAGTTCGATGTTCTCTAAAGCCTCTATGGATATTGCTGTATCCTCGCTATTTTCTACCCAAATATTTGTCAGATCGACATGTTCGGAGGCTGTTATCGAGATGCCTAGACCTTCGCTATCTTTTACTGAAACATCTGTTAGATAAATGTGCTCAAAAGCATCTATCGAGATACCTTCTAGAGAATCCGACACTTCGATATCTTCTAAATAGACTTGCTTGGAATCTTCTGCAAGTATACCTTCCTCAGCAACATTTGTTATCACAAACTCATCTAAATAGATGTGCTCCGAATCTTCTATCAGTATACCTTCCTCAGTAACATTTGTTATCACAAAGTCATCTAAGGTGACGTGTTCCGAAGATAATACCGTTACGCCTCTTGAATCTAATGTTCTTATGTTCATTTTCTCAAGGGATATGTTCTCCGACTCGTAGATCACTACGCCGCCATAATTGGTCAAAGTTTGGTAGGATTCAAAGTCATAGTATTCCTCTACAGTTACCGTTTCATTCTCTTGAGCAAAGTAATGTACGTATTCCACGCCGTTGAGTTCGTTGTTATCGAAGTGATTCGCTAGGCTTTCTCTAGTGGCGAAATAGATCTGGTATCCTTCATTCTCTTCTATCGTATTGTTTAAAATGTAGTTATATTCAGGACCGACTCCGACCCTTATACCATCACGGCCGTTATTATAGATACGATTATCTTTTATTTCGTTTCCACTCATCTCGCTAGAATCAAACAGGATACCGTCTAACCCGTTGGAAGTGATCCTACATCCTTCGATCTGGTTATCTTCAAAACTTCCTCCTATGTAAATGCCGTGCTCTGTGTTTCCACCTATCGTAAGGTCTACAAATTCATTTGCTTCAAGGTTTCCATCGAGATAAAGACCGCTGCCTGCATTATTGGTGATGGTCATATCTACCAAATTATTTGACTTGCAATCACCCTCAAACCGGAATCCGTTTTCACTGGTTGTATATATCTTGCCGCCCTCGAAAGTATTATTATCGGAATCTACTAAGAGAACGCCGTCTTCACGGATAGAATTTATCGTGATACTCTCAAAGTGGTTATCCTCTATCCCATCGAGATAAAGACCATAATTTGAGGTATGGATCTCAACATCTCTTAAAGTCCCGTTTTCAACGTTGTGATAAACTATCCCTCCTCCTGGATGATAAGGACTAGATATAGATGTACTTCTTTTGATGATACACTCTTCGATAATAAAATGAACCGTCGTATTACCGATGAATATACCCGCACCGAACTGACCTTCAGCGTCTATATCGTACCCGCTGATGATGTATGGGTTTTCCTCCGTACCGTTTCCATCCCATTCTTCACTTTCAGCCTTGTCTGCGAATTCTTCATCACCATCTATCCTGAAAGGGCTTTTCGTGGTGTGATCTCTCGCATGATCTTCTGTTGGTTCCGTATCGATTCTAGAAGAATACTCAGGAGATGTTTTCTCTTCGCTTTTTATTATCTCGTAGGATTCTTCGCCGGCACTAGCCGCAAAAGAAACGCCTATTGTGCTAAAAACCAGCAGCACTACTACACACAGAGCTAAACTTCTTTTAATTTCCATATTTTTTCCTCCAAGGGTTTGCCCCTAAAATCAAACTCGCCAAGAAAGAGTTGGAGCATATTCCCCCTAATAGAGTAATATATAAAATAATTTTCCCTACGACTTTTTGAAAAACTTCCTAAGTTTGACTATATTTCAAAACCACGATAAAGATATGAGTTAATAAAAAATCTTAAGGAAGTGCTCCCGACGGGATTTGAACCCGTGTCATTGGCTCGAGAGGCCAATATGATTGGCCGGACTACACTACGGGAGCTTATTGTGATCAGAGAACATCCCTTACACTTTTTTTCCCTATATAATTATTTCCACAGGTATCTATCTCAAGTTCCGTGCGAGATCATAGGCGCACTTATAACATATGGTGCAGAAACTTTCACTATAATCAAAAATTATTTAGACTACTGTATCTATGCCCATGTAAGGATTAGAATAATCATGGCTGAATTTAGAAGGATCCCAACCGGAATCAAAGGACTTGACGAGATGGTCGCAGGAGGTTTTCCCTTCCCATCAGTTGCTCTCGTAGCAGGTAGTGCGGGTACGGGGAAAACCACTTTTTCCATGAGTTTTCTTACCCAAGGCGCTAATAAAGGGGAACAAGGTTTGTTTTTCACCACCTTATCCGAACCGACTCAATGGATGCTAAGATACGCAAGCCAATTTGACTTTGTTAAAAAAAATTTTTTCGGAAATGAAATCAAGTATGAAGACATAGGCTTATTGATTCAAAAAGGGGATTATCAAGAATTGCTGGAGCACATAGATAATAAAATAGCGGAGGTCATGCCCGAACGGATTGTCATCGACCCTATAACCGTTGTGGGGGAGTTTTTTGAAGAGGATTACAGGATGTTTCTCTTCGAGTTGACCAATCTTTTGAAAAATTGGCAGGCCGTGACCCTTTTGACGGGTGAAGTCAACCCAGGAGAAACGTACCCTCCAGAAATCACCTATGCCGTAGACAGCGTGGTTTTGTTGTCTATGATCGAAGAAGAGGGTTCCCGTAGAAAGTATCTTGAAGTCCTTAAAATGAGAGGAACTGACCACACAACCGGAAAACAACCTATCAGTATAACCACCTCGGACGGGATAGTTGTTCTCAAATCTAGGTTTTAATTTACTTTTTTACTTTGGTTCAGCCCTGCATCTTTTCTTGAGCTTCCATAACTTCTTCCCATACCTCAAGACTCTTTCTAGCGTCCTCCTCCTCAAGTTTTTCTATAGCGTACCCTGCATGGACTATCACGTAATCTTCTTCTTCGACATCAACCAGCGAAACGTTAACTTTGCGGATGACTCCACCAAAGTCTATCTCGGCGTCTTCGCCATTGATATTTTTAACCAACCCCGGGACGGCTAAACACATCTTATATCGACCTACAAATACTTATAATATAAACATTTTGGAAGTAGTATGGAAGTTTTCATCGATAAGTGTACCGATTACAAGGATACGTACGAGGTAATCGAAGAAGCTTTTAGCACCCTTGGAGGTATAGATGACTTCATCAAAGACGGAGAAACTATATTGGTCAAGCCGAATCTGCTCAAAGGGAGTCCTCCAAAAGAAGCGGTTGCAACCCATCCTGATTTCATAATATCTGTGATAAAAAACTTAGAAAAAAAAGATGTAGATATAATCGTAGGTGACAGCCCCGCTGGTCGTATGTCCCCAAAAAAGCTGAGAAAACATTATGAGAAGAGTGACTGGTTAAGGATAGAAGATGAAACCAGTGCCCGTTTAAATTACGATGTGAGGCAGATCAGAAAAAATTTCCCCGCAGGAAGGGTAAAAAAATCCTTTGATATGCTCAAGTTGGCCCAGGATGTAGACGGTATAATAAACCTGCCTAAACTGAAAACCCATTCTTTGACCGTATTCACTGGCGCTGTAAAAAACCAGTATGGCTTGGTTCACGGTTTATCCAAAGCAGCTTATCATGGTCAGTTCTTGAAACTGAATGAATTCGGAAGGATGTTATTAGATGTTAACGGATCCATCAAAAGTAGGATATCCATCATGGACGGGATTTTAGGTATGGAAGGAAACGGTCCTTCGGGAGGTAAGCCTGTCAGTTTGAACTCCATTTTAGCTTCAAAAGATCCAATCGCGTGTGATTATGCAGCTTGTAAGATGGTCGGAATACCTATGCAGAAGGTACCTACTTTGATTGAAAGTGATATGGATTTCGATTCTATCGAGTATCCTAAAAGAAGGCCCTCTTCCTTTGAGCGGGATATAGAATATCCTACTGGTGGTTCACAGCCTGTGCGAGTACCAAATTTTTTAGCGAATCTATTCTCTAACCTGTATCTCGACAGACCAAAATTACAGAAAGAAAAATGTGTCAAGTGCTGGGAGTGTGAAGAGATCTGTCCAAAAGACGCGATAAGTAGAAAAGACCATGGACCTAAGATAAGCTGGTGGACTTGCATCAGATGCTACTGTTGTGCCGAGGGTTGTCCTGAAGAGGCTCTTGTGATCGAGCAATGATGCATGTATCCAACATTTTTTGTTAATCAAAAAGAATTTATATCTTTTTTAGATATCATGGGCCGATGGAAATAAGACGAGTGATCAAAGAGACATTACCGGTGCTCTTGTTAGTTGTGTTTGGAGGAGCATTAGCCGGGTCTGTTTTGGCAGGGATGGAGGATGTCCTGGAGATGATCCCTGGTCTGATCATAATCGTCCCGGCTGTAATCGACATGAGAGGAAATATTTCCACCGCTTTGAGCTCCAGATTAGGCTCTGCTTTCCACCTGGGTTTATTACATCAGGGTTTAACTTCTGAAGTAGGTAAAGAGAATATCAAGGGCTCTTTGGCTCTGAGTATTTTTACTTCTGCACTCTTTCCTTTATTCCTATGGTTAATGAGTTTTTTTCTTCCTTTTGAGATCACTTATACCATATTAGGGATAATTTTTCTCGTATCCATCTTTACCGGTGTAACGGCGGCGTTCATATTGATAATTTTATCCTTTTCCATTGTTGCTGTATCCATGGAGATGGGCATAGACCCGGATAACATCAGTGGTCCTATATTGACCACGGCAGGCGACGTTTTTACCCTTATAGTTATGTTTGGATATGCAACTCTCTTTGGGGGCTTGATCCTATGACTTCTTATCACTGGAAGAACATATTTAAAGAGAGTGCGGGGTTGTTGGCACTGATGGGTTTCATCGGTGTGGCCGGTGGCTTTGTCCTTGAATCTATAGAGGATACACTACTGATCTTTCCGATACTACTATTTTTGGTCCCAGTACTGAATGATGTTGGTGGAAATCTTGGAGCCGTATTGGGATCTAGGATCTGTTCTGCACTCCACACCGGTAGGATCGATCCCACATTCAAAGACGAAGAGATGCAGAAAAACATATGGCTCATGATGGGTTTGGGATTTTTAGTATTTTTTCTGTTCGGTTTGGCCGTCGCTATCGCCTCTGTTTTCTTCGAGTTCGGTGTCTCTCCGTTACATATCTTTGTGATTATAATCGGCGCAGGTTTTATTACTATCTTTTTGATTACAATCATCACAGTAGCAGTATCGTTATGGGCTTATCATAAAGGATTGGACCCCGATAATATCGTGATCCCTGTTGAAACAACCCTGTGTGATTTCATAGGGATAGTCACTTTGGCTATGATGGTTTGGTTGGTGATAATATAAAAAGAAGATTGAAGAAAAAAGGATTAGAAGAAGATCATGGTGAACTTTCCTACGAGGACACTTCTGTGAGGGAATTGTTGACGTTGATGAAAGACAATTCAGAACTGATCGCAGACCTAGCTTATGCCGCCATCGTTTTTGAGAACAGAGAACTAGCTGAAGAGGTTCGTAATCTGGAATCAGAGATGGATAAGATGATGTATCAGATACGATTGAAATCCATGTTAGGAGCTAGAACAAGAGAGAGTGCTGAACAGCTCAGTGGTTTATTACAAGTGGCTTCCGCTGCAGAGCAGATCTCCGATGCCGCCGAAGACATGGTCAAGCTTCTCTATGCAGATGTGGACCTAACACCTATGCTGCCTCACATCTTGAGCGAGGCCGAGGAGAGGGTATATACTTTAAAGATAGAACAGGGGTCGGACATGGTAGGCAAAACATTGGAAAAGCTTAATCTTGAATCTGTAACAGGTGTTAGAGTGATCGCGATCAGGAATAAAAGAAGATGGATACATGGACCCGATGGAAGAACTACCCTGAATGCCAATGATATCCTTATCGTAAGAACTCATGAAAAGGCGTATGAAAAGATCTGGCCAGTAGCTCACGCCGAGGCGAGATGGAAAGAGGTGATAAGATGAAAGAACTCGAAGAAGAATTATTAGAGATGAAAAACACCTCGGAATTGATGCTCGATCTTGCCTACTCGTCTTTGTTGTATCATAATAGAGACATAGCCGAAGAGGTCTTTAATCTTGAGCAAAAGGTCAATAACCTCCAGGATTCAGTGATAACAAAGATTTTAGAAGATCACGAGGAGATGGACCCCGATAAAAACTTGATCTTCATCAAGATGGCCGATTCGATAGAAAGGTTTGCGGACGCAGCCTTAGACATAGCAGACGTTGTATTGAGAGACATCGATCTCCATCCCGTTATGAAAAAGAGTTTGAAAGAGTCAGATGAGTTCATGGTTAGGAAAAAGATCAAAAAAGGATCTTATTTGGACGGAAAAACACTGGAAGAATCGAAGATGGCAACTGAGATAGGTATGAAAGTCATCGCCATAAGGAGAGGAAACCAATGGGCCTATGGACCGGCTAAAAGTGTAAAATTGAAGCATGGTGATCTGATATTTGCAAGGGGCCCTCTAAACAGTGAATCGGCACTAGATAAGTGGGTAGGATAGTAAAAAGAGCGTGATCTCACCATCACCTTATAAGACTCTCCAAGTCCTTTATGACTTCTTTCTTGTTCTCGGCTTTTACTAGACCAGAAGCCAATAGAACGCCTTCCGTTCCTAGATCGAGAGCGGATTTCACATCTTCTCCGTTTTTTACACCTGCACCACAAAGTACTCCGACGTCAGGGTCCACTTTTTTTACTTTTTCTACAGCCTTTTCGACCAGCTCTGGCTTTGCATCTGAAACGGATATATCTCCTCCGATGAGTTCGGGAGGTTCGTAGGCAACAAAATCTGGACCCAGTGCGGCAGCAGATGCAGAAACATCGGGATTATTCGCACAGATTATCGTCTTTAATTCATTTTCTTTACAACGGGCTACTATTCGATCCACGGCGGAAAACTTCAATCTTCTTTCAGAATGATTTATCAGCGTTCCCTGTGCCCCAGCACTCTTCATGGTCTCTAAGAGCAAACGCCCTGTGTTACTACCGGGCTCGACGGGATCTATATGCTGAGCTAATAAAGGAACTTTTGTATTTTCAGAAAGCATCCTTATATCGCATGGTTGAGGACATACGGCCCAGTTCGCGTCACTCTCTTTTTCTATGATTTTGGTAAGTTCTAGGGCTTTTTCTCCGATGGACTCTACATAGGTTTTACAATTAACTACGATCAAAGGGCTTTCTAACATGATTATCGATTGAGAATCATGGAACTATAAATAAAGATTACTCTTCCTAGAGCATGCGTAAAAAATAAAAACCATGGTATCATAGGGGGTGTACGGGTGCTAAATTGAAGCGCAAAAGGAAGAGCAAAAGAAAAGATAGTAAAACCTGTGACGTGAAAGGTTGTAATGAAGATAAAAGAAAATCTCTCCCCTCTGGGAAAGTTTCAAAGAAAACTGATCTGAAGATAGAAAGTAGCTCTGGAAGAAACGCCTACCTCTGTAAGGAGCATTATAAAGAATACAAAAAGGCAACCAAAGAAGAGAGAACCACTAAAAGACTGAATTGGGATTGATACAGTTAGGCGGAAAAGGGAAAAGTTCTTTTAGGGTCTTACTCTTAACTATTAATGCAAACCTCTTAAAAAAGTGCTACAAGTGTGAAAAAACCTAATGAAAAAAAATCTAAAAGTGATAAATATGCGCAGAATCATCTCAAACCTGTCTTCTAGCTCAAGAACAAGAGAGCTCATCCTTCCCTTATCGCTTTTGGTATTGATCTTTGTATTTATTTTTGAGCCAGAAAAAGCAAAAGTAGTAAAACTTCCACGAACTCAAGTTGAGGAAGAGAACAGGGAAAAAGAAGAAGGAAAGTGGATATCTGAATACACCAAGGCCCCGCCTTTAGAAAAAGAGTCTCTAGAGGTTGTAGAACTTATCCCCATCATTGAACCGTTCAGCTACGCTCGTATAGTATACGACGATGACAAATCTGAATACCTTTATCAAGCGATAGAACCTGAACTTAGAGACGACGAACAAGAAATATTAGAAAATATTAAAGACACGCTGGATAGAACGCTATCCTATGAATGGGAAACCCTGCAGACAAAAGATAAAGAGGAGTTCATCAAAGAATCCGTAAAGAGTTATATCGAGAGTAGAGAGATAAGGATGAGTGAGATCACCAGGAAAAGAGTGATTTATCACATAATAAGGGATTACATCAGGTACGGTCCTCTAGATGTTTTGATGTCAGATGATCATGTAGAGGATATATCTTGTGACGGTGTGGATATACCTTTATTCATCTATCATTCTAAATATGAATCCTTAAAGACTGATGTAAGATTTAAAGACGAAAATTTATTGAACTCATACATAATTCAATTGGGACAGCGGTGTGGAAAGCAGGTCTCGGTTTCTCAGCCGATATTAGATGGAACCACAGGGGAAGGACATAGAGTACAAGCTACTTATGCTGACGAGGTGTCAACACGAGGGTCTTCCATCACCATAAGACGTTTCAAACGAGATCCTTTCACTCCTGTAAAACTCATCAAGTACAATACAGCCAACCCTGAGATGGTTGCATATCTTTGGCTGATGGTGGAGCACGAAAAATCGTCTATAGTCGCAGGAGGTACGGCGTGTGGAAAGACCGCAACGTTGAACTCTTATACTCTTTTCATACCACCTGGTCTGAAGATTGTTTCTTTGGAAGATACCAGAGAGATAAATCTGCCACATGAAAATTGGATCCCTAGTACTACCCGGGCAGGAACCACTATAACCCAAGGAAAGGGAAAAGATCCGGGCGAGGTCAACATGTACGATCTTGTGAGGAACGCCTTGAGGCAGAGGCCAGACTACATAATCGTGGGTGAGGTAAGAGGGAAAGAAGCCCACACCATGTTCCAGGCCATGGCTACAGGCCACGTTACTTACAGCACCATGCATGCGGATTCCGTGCAATCTATGGTGCACAGGTTGGAAAATCCTCCGATCAACTGTCCTAGAGTATTATTGACCGCTTTACGATTTGTGATAATACAAAGTTTTGCAAGGGTGAAGGACGAACAGGTCAGAAGGATACGAGAGATAACTGAAATAGTGGGTTTCGAGGCTGAGACTGATGAGCTTATAACCAATACTGTTTTCAAATGGAACAGAGAGAAAGACGGTTTCGATTATCAGGGTCACAGCTATAATTTCGATGAGATAATGACAGCTAACAATTGGACCCAGGATGAGATGGACGAAGAGTTCGAGAACAGAGTCGAAATCATAAAATTTTTGGTGGAAGAAGACATGACACATTATAAAGATATATCTAGGATCGTAACCTCTTATTATAAGAAACCGGAAGAGACTTTGACCAAGATCAGAATGAAAAGAGGTGAGGGGTGATGGCGGAAGGCGGCGACGTTTTCGGAGGTTTTGAATTCAAAGACGAGTCATATTTGTCTTCAAAACGGGCAGAGTCCACTGATAAGATCAAGAAGTTCGGACCACATATGACGAGGCTGCCAAAGAGTGCGGTCCCCGAATATCTAGTCCTAACACCATATCAGAAATTCTGCTGGAAAACCCTAGGTCCTCTGGTGAAGGAAAAGGAGGTGGAGGATGAAGATCTAGAAGATCATCTTTTGCAAGCTCGCATGAAGATCAGAGTTGAAGAGTATATCGCATATGTGTGGATGAGTACAATCCTTGCAGCCGTGGGCGGTTTAATAACAGGAGTGCTGATGGCTATGTTATTATCACCTGTATTGGGTTCTTTATCTTATCTACTTGCGGTGGTGAGTGTGTTATTGATCCCCATGGCTGTTTACATGGTATTGAAAATGGCTCCTTCGAGTAAAGCCAACAGTCGAGGAAATAAGATAGACAAAAAACTTTCCGATGCCATGAGCTTCATAGCCTCGATGTCATCCGCTAATATAAATATCGACCAAATATTCAAGGAATTGGCAAAACAGCCCATCTATGGGGAAGTTTCTGAAGAAGCCAAATTGATCACGAGGGATACTGAAATACTAGGAATAGATATTTTGAATGCCCTGGAAAGGGCTGCGTCTAGAACTCCTTCGGATAAATTCAGAGAATTCCTTCAGGGTGTTATCACAACGTCTACATCCGGTGGTCAATTAAAACCCTACTTCAAGAGCAAGATGGAAGAGTACCAGGATGAAAGAGAATTGATGGTCCATCAGAATATGGAAACATTAGGCATGTTGGCAGAGTCCTTCGTTACCGTTGTTGTGGCGTTTCCTTTGTTCCTTGTAGTTATAATGGCGATAATGTCTTTGATGGGTGGTCTTGGCGGTGGAAATCCGATCCCGGTGCTCTATGCCATAGTGGGATTGATGATACCTGGCTCCCAGGCCGGTTTTATAGCTATAATATGGTTGATCAATCAAGAGTGAAGTGATAATATGTCCAAAGAGAAAAAAAGTAGTTTACAAAAAATACTTTCCTTGGGATACACGAAAGAGGTAATGATAATAGCAGTGATAGGTTCTGCTATATGTTTATTCCTGGCTCTTCTCTCTTATTTAGACGCGGGTCCTATACCCCTCGAGCCCTTGGATTGGAGCATGATCGCCGCCATGGCTTTCTTTGGTCCTGTGGGTTTTTACGTTAATCACAAAAATACACAGATAGAGCGTATTGAGAGAAGGCTTCCAGACTTTCTTAGAGACGTTTCTGAGGCTGGTAGATTCGGTATGACCCTTGCCGATGCTATCGTGGTTTCTGCAGAAGGTCGTTATGGAGAGTTGACCCCAGAGATCAGGAAGATGGCTGCTCAGATACATTGGGGTGTGCCGGCCAACAAGGCTTTAGATCTGTTCTCCCAGAGAGTGGACACTCCTCTGGTAAATAGAGTCGTTGCTATAATCACAAAGGCAAATCAGGCGGGAGGTAATGTGGCGGACGTATTGACCATGGTTTCTAAAGATGCTAAAAAGGTGCATCAGACAGAAGACGAACAGAAGATAGCCATGACATCTTATCTGGCAGTGATCTATGTTTCCTTTGCGGTTTTCATCGTAGTTATCATCATACTCAACACACAGTTCTTGACTCAGATGGAATTGGCGGGAGCTGCAGTTGAAGTTGGTGATGCCCAGGAGACTCCTGGTGGTATGGGTGGTGCGGAGATACAGACAGAATACATCCCCGTGATCCAGTATATATTCACACTGGCGGTGTTCGCCCATGCAGTGGGTGATGGTATCGTTGCGGGAGTCCTTCAAGACGGAAAGATCACCAACGGCATGAAACACAGCTTCATATTGACACTGATCGGATTCGTAGCTTTGAGAATATTGTTTGGAGGTATGGGATTACTCCTGTGAGATGATCAAAATGGCAACCAGCATAGGAAATAAATTGAAGAACGTCCTCGGATCGGAAAAACCGAAAAAAGTTTACGTTCCCTCGGGCGAATCTAGAAAAACAGATGGTGAAGACCAGATTACAGAGGTTCCTAAGATAGCGGAAGAGAACGTTAAAGAGGTAGAGGTCAATGAGGTTGACGCCCCTTATACCTATGTGCGTATAAAATACGATAATACCTCTAACGAGTATATCTATGAGGTCATCGAGCCTGATCTCACCGAAGAGGAGGAAGAGGTGCTGAAAGCGGTCAAAGATAGGCTCATAGACAGGGTAGAACTCCTTCATCTAGATAGTAAAGAAGAAAAGAGAGAGTATCTCGAGCACAAAACTAAGGATATATTGAGGGACCTAGATATAAAGTTAAGAAAAACCTCCAGGCGAAGGATCATGTACTACATCATAAGGGACTTCCTTGGATTTGGTACCATAGATGTTATCATGAACGATCTTGATCCTGATGATATTTCTTGCGATGGAGTCGGGATCCCCATATACGTTTTTCACCGAAAATATGGATCCATGAAATCTAACGTAAAGTTCGATAGTGCGGAAGAACTAGATAATTTTGTGATCTGGTTAGCCCAGAGGAGCGGTAAGCACATATCCGTGGCGGATCCAATGCTGGATGCGACCATGCCCGACGGCTCCCGTTTGCAGGAAACGCTGGGTACCCATGTTACTCAAAGGGGTTCTTCGTTCACTATAAGACGTTTTGAAGAGGAACCTTATACACCTATAAATCTTATCAATTTCCAAACCTTTGATCCAGAGATGATGGCTTATGCGTGGGTCGCTATAGAGAACGGTCAATCCATGTTGATCTGTGGAGGTACTGCTTCAGGTAAAACCACTACACTGAATGCGCTACTCTTGTTCATACCACCTCAACAGAAGATAGTCAGTATCGAAGATACAAGAGAACTGAATCTTCCACATGATAATTGGGTACCTCTGCTTACTAGGAGCGGTTTTGGCGAACTCGATGAGGATACAGGCAAGAAGGCCGGCGAGATCGATATGTATCAACTTTTACAATCTGCGTTAAGACAGCGTCCACAATACTTGATGGTAGGTGAGGTAAGAGGTGAAGAAGCATACGTAGTTTTCCAGGCCATGGCTACGGGAAAGAGTGCATACACTACTTTCCATGCCGATGATGTTCAGACCATGGTCAACAGGATGGAGAACGATCCAATCAATTTACCAAGGGCACTCGTAGGCGCTTTAGACGTGGTTGTACTGCAATCCAAGGTAAAGGTAGGTACTAAGATGGTGAGAAGGATCAAGGCCATGACGGAGATCGTAGGTGTAGATCCCGATTCCAACGAGTTGATCACGAACAAAGCCTATTCTTGGAACCCTGCGGACGATTCTTTTAACTACAGTGGACACAGCTATGTTTACGATAAAGTGGCACAATCCAAAAGTTGGACACAAAGGGATATGGAAAGAGAAGTCAAAAGAAGAAAGATAGTTCTAGAATATTTGACAGAAGAAGAGATATTCAATTATGAAGACTTTGCCCAGGTAGTCACGGCATATTATAGGAACAAAGAGAGGGTTTTAAAGAAGGCAAAAGAAAAATTGGAAGAGTCTAAAAAAGAAGAGTTTAGCAGGCGGTAAAGAGGTCATTCACATGTCAGAAAAAATAAGTAAGAGGATAACTAGAAGAAGGGAAGATTGGTCGGAGGATGGAGTCGCAACTGTGGTCGGGACGATCATGGCCCTGTTAGTGTTTCTGAGTTTATTATCTTTGATCACCCAGCAGTACGTACCCGTTTGGATGGAAGATAACGAAGCCTATCATATGGACGATGTAAAAGGTCAATTCTCCGAGTTGAAAGGAGGTATCGATAGTCTGATATTGGCCGATCAGAAAGGTTATCCCCGGTATTCCTCTGTGAGATTAGGAGCAGAAGGTATACCTCTTTTTGCTAGTAGTACGCCGGGAGTCATCAGGTTTAGACCTCGTTGGGATGGAGTAGCTGAAGGAGGCATGAGAGTCAATTGGACCGAGGACGGAGAAGAAACGATTCTGCGCAGTTCCGGTAACATATCACTTGAAGTATATAACAGATATTTTGAGGAGCAGACCGTGATCTATGAACACGGTTCCATAATCCTAGAACAGGCAGATGGCGAAGTTATGAGAGCTAGGCCGCCTATTTCCATAGACGAAGTGGATGACGAGTACAGGGTTAGACTGACAATGATAGACCTGATAGGCAGTGAGAGAGATATAGGAGGGGTGAGTAGCGTAGGAATCACAACCGAACTGGTCAGTTCATTCCAAAACTCCTACGAAGACCCTGGTAACTTCAGTATCAATCTAACAACGAGCTATCCTGAGGTCTGGAGAGGATTTTTCGCAGAAGACACGGATGTGCCTACGGATGATATTTTCATAGATGGAAACACGATAAGCATAGACTTCGAAGATTCTGTCTACGAGTTGGATATATTCAGGGCTAGAATCGAAGTTGGGCTCACTATATGATAGGCTAGGATCAAAGAGTAAAATGCAACTTTGAGGAATATAGTCAAAGACACCCGTGATTATTTGTAATTGCGTTTTGGCAGTGATCACGATATCTTCAGGGATATATGCCTTCTTTTTCCATGGTACTATCGTTTCACATTAAGGAGCGTGCCCCTCGTCGATGTATGATAGAATTGTTGGAATAAGGAGGGATTGAGAGATATACTCTTCTGGAAAAGAGCCCCGATGATTATATTTTAGAAGAAAAAAGGAAGGAGTTTGGGTTTTACTTCGCTCTATTTTTCCTCGTTCTCTGTTTTCTTTTTCATGAAGAGGAAGCCGGCTCCAAAGCCTATTATGAAAGCCGCGATTATCATCCCACCCATGAAGCGGACGTCGTCCCAATCTACTTCGTCAGGGTCCACTTCAGACTCTCCAACGGTGACATCGATTATTTCTAGTACTTCGCCGTCTACTACTAAGATCACTTCGAATTCACCTTCATACCAAGCCGGTGGGTGGGGATCATATACCTCTTCTATCTCACCAGTGGTTCCTGGTTCGATAGTTTCGGAATAATCGTGCGGACCGCGGATATCTTCTCCGTCTTCTTTGATCTCAACTGTCATTTGTACCTCGAAGTCCCCATGATTACTGACCTCTGCGTAAATGATGGTTTCTCCATCTGTATCGATGTGGACATCTTCTGTCTCGCCATTGACTGTGAACTCCTTAACTTCTATATCTGGGTCTTCAACATCATCGGTCACGATAACCGTGACCTCTTCTTCTCCAAGGCTGACGGTGAATTCATCTGTCCACCACGTACCATGACCATAGGGGTCTGTTTCGACGCTCTTTTCTTCGCCTGGTTCAAGTTCCCATTCATAACCATAATGTGGATCACCTCCCACTTTCAGAGCAATTGTCTCTGTTTCATCGCCCTGATTTTCTAATTCGGCAGTGATCACGATATCTTAATCCTTTTCTATAGTTAGTTCTTCACTCTCGCCATTCACCTTGAGTTCATGGACAACGATATCTTCCGGGTCATATATGCCTTCTTCTTGTTCCCATCGTACTATATCTTTCACAAACTCTTTTGGATCGGGATGTAAATCCCATTTTGAGATCTCATCATTTTTTATATCTTCGATCATGCTCGGAGGAGCGTGATCTTCGTCGATTATCCACTGCCAGGTGATATGCCCAGGGTAGATACAAGTTACTTTGTGAGTTTCTATCTCGTCCCAATCAAGTTCCTCTTCCTCTCCTATGTATTCGGCCTGTATTCCCCTAGTTTCTCCATTTTCTTTTTCACTGACTTCTTGGTCCAAGCTGAACTCTATGGGGTAAGAGGTATGATGCCATCTACCGCTGACTTCTGATTTGCCCGGGCTGAATCCAATAGTGTAGGTCTCTCCCTCTTCGAACGGTATATCATCTTCATAACCAGTGTCTAATTCTCTCGACAATTCAACGTTCCATTCTTCTGTATCTTCATCCCAGTGACCGTCGGATTCGACTACACCAGCACTTCCACTAGGTTCAGTAAGGACTCTTCGGGGGATGGCTGCATCTTCTAGATCGATATCGTATTCTTCGATAACCTCTTCATCAAATTCAGTTATGTATTCCTCGAGCAGATAATATATTTCGTCTTGGCTATATCCGTCTTTTAGGGCCTCTATTTTTTCTCTTTCAAGAACGGGTTTGTCTATATCTTCATGGTCTGTGTCGAACATGTATTGGGGCCCATCCGAAGGATCCATATCCTGAGAAGAATAAGAGTCTTCACCATCATCGTCGTGCCTGTACTCTAAAACATAGTGATCTGTTGCCGCGTTGACGGGATTGCTTCTGTGTGCTCTCCAGGTCCAAAGATCAAGGAATTCACCGTCCTCTTTCATCTGTTTTAGCTCATCTTCCGGTCTCACTTCGTCCCATTCGGCTTCCCACCATTCACCCTCTCTAGATTGAGGGATGTATTTCCTCACATCGTCCTGGCCCAGCTCCTCTCCAAGCCAAGGGTGTTCTTCCACTTCTTCCGGCGGAATTTCGTTTTCGAAGCCTCTCATACCTTCGTGAGCTGTTATCCATCCACCGAAGTTACCGTAGCCTTTCAGGTCTTCATGACCGAACATTATCCTCAATCTGTCCTCCGTGAAGCCATCTCTGGCCCACTCACCGTCTTCATAAACAAAATAATCATGATGCCAGTATGGCTCTTCAGTTTCCCATCTAAAATTGAAGAAAACATGTGTATCGTTGTATGCAGATTGAACCTCTAAGTCAACACTTAACTCATCGAGAGGAAAATCTTCTGGTATATCCCCATCTTGAGCAACGACGATAGAAACACCTAACAATAACACGATGCTCACCAAAACGACCGTTATCTTTCTCATCTCCATATAATATACACCTCGAACTCGATTTTCTATCCTGGCCTCCGTTGGCCACTACAAGAAATTCATGGTTATATTTATAACTTTCCAACAATATCTTCGCCCATGGCGTACTAACACGATATGATGATGCACTTGATAGAGGTCACGAACAAATCAAAATATTTATAGTCTTAGACATAACTAATTTGTTATTTTTGAGTAGAACTTTTTAATCCATCCTTTAGCGAAGGTGTTCTTTTTGCTAAACCGATTGAAGAGTTTCTGGATTGTTTTCTGAAACTCT
>PUNG01000081.1 GCA_003551675.1 Thermoplasmata archaeon | reverse complement strand
GTGAAGAGCTTACTACCTCTTTAAATAAAACTTTAAAAAGAAGACTTGGTGATAATTTTACTACTCCAATACCTTTAGAATTAGTTCAAACTTCAGAAAGATTATATAATAGTACTATAGAAAAAGCTAGATTCCTTAGAGCAGAACCTGTTCCTGAACACGCTCCTTTTAAATCTACAGATTCTTGGGCTGAACTTGGTATTAAGAGGATGATCCAAGAAGCTGTAGAAGATGGTTATGATTATGTAGCATGGACTGATGGAGAGACACAAGCAATAAGATGGAGAGCTGAAGAACTTAGACAATTCTATGATGATACGCTTAATAGAGTAGCTAGTAAGTATATTAAGAATTGGA
Source organism: Thermoplasmata archaeon (assembly GCA_003551675.1). GTDB lineage: Archaea > Thermoplasmatota > Thermoplasmata > Halarchaeoplasmatales > Halarchaeoplasmataceae > Natronoplasma > Natronoplasma halalkaliphilum. The sequence continues at coordinate 5,563 of PUNG01000081.1, read as the reverse complement.
ATAAGATTTCTGAAGGAGAAGGAATTCAACAAGATAAATTAAAAATAGAATTTATTGTTGGTGGTGCTAGTAGATTGGTTAATTACTGGAGATTCCCCATCACTGAGAATATGAGAAAGGGAATCTTAGAAGGGAAGCAAGCTAAATATAAAGTTAGTCCTTCTAAGCGTATTAAGGGGACTCCTAAGAAAGTAATACAAGATGCTTTTAAACCTCTTGAGAAGAGCTTTAAGGGGATATCTGATAGTGTGAGAATTATTCAGCAAGAGAATGAACTCCCTGCTGGTGTTAGAAAGGATATGAGAGACAAAGGACTAGCTGGACAGGTTATGGGTGTCTCTTATATGGGAGAGGTGTATATAATAGCTGATAATATAACTACAGAACAAGCTCAATCCTACACCTTCCTTGATACTCTGATGAGACATGAAGGAAGACATAAGATATTTAATAAGATATTTGGAAGTGAGAAAGCTAAGAAGGATTTCTTTAACAAGGCTAGCTTCTCTCTCAGGAAAGAAATTAATCAATATCTTAGAGATACTTATAAGTTAGAACCAGGAGACATCACTCAAGAACAGAGAATAATGGCTGCTGAGGAGATTATAGTTGACTGGGCTAAAGAAGGGGTAGTTAATAAAACTATTGATTCTATTCTCTCTAAACTTCTTCAGTGGATTAGGAAGATTCCTCAGTTTAAGAATGTTCAACTAACTCATGCAGAGCTTAGGAATCTTTTGTCTGTAGCTGATTCAGTGATAGAAGGTAAACCTATAAGAGTCAGTGATAGATATATCTCTTCTCCTGAAATAGTTCCTGCTTATATGTTTGCAGGGATGAGAGCTACTCTCCCTGAAGCAAAGAAACAAGTTGAAGTTGCTAGGGAATTAAGAGATAATTTATATTCTAAAGGTAAATCTCCTCAGGAAATTAGAGAACAAGTCTTTAAAAAGACAGGTTGGTTTGAAACTCATTTCAATACAGATGAATGGTATTATTGGCTTCCTGATGGAAATGTAAAACTTACTCAGAATGCTCAAGTTCTTATTGATGATATAATGATTAGAAATAAGACTGGAGTATTTAAAGGTGAACTAACTGATTTCTTAATGGGCTTTAAAGCATTAGAAGCTTATGAAGCTTTAGGAGATATTAATGTAAAGATTGAAGTTTTGGATGCTTTCAATTTTACTCAGATGCAGCAAGGAAATATTAGTAAAGGTTCTTATAGTAGTAGCCAAAAATCTATTGTTTTAAAACTTCCTTCAGCAGAAGCTTTAGATATAATGATAGTAGATAAATCTAGAGCTAAACAATATCGTGATAGTGTATTACATGATTTTATGAAAACTTTCTTTCATGAAATACAACACGCTATTCAGGATTTAGAGGGAATGCATTACTCTAAAGGTTCATCTGCAACAATGGTTTCTACTAAAATTGAGATATTGAATAAACAATTTCCTAAACTTATTAAAGATATGCAGCTTGAAATTGATAGAGTCAATACCTTATTGAGTAGAATATCTAATTATTTTGATAGCCCTCAAGCACAAAAGGAATTCTTAAAAGGAGTAGATTTATCAGATAATTTAACCTTTGAACAAATGTCTGATATAGCTTCTAATTTTAGAAGCTCTAAAGAACCCACTTTTAGAAAATTTGGTCAAAATTTAACAAATGCTCTTAAAGATTATGTTAATATAGAAAGATATGTCAATCAATTAATGAAACAAAAACAAAGTTTAAAGAAGTTTCATAAAGAGTTTTCTGAAATAGGTTTAGATAAAACTTATTTAATGAATTATCTTTATTACTTCAATACAGGAGAGTTGATAGCTAAGCTAACTGCTGAAGATTGGAAACAAGGAGTTACAGATCAAACAACACCACCTTGGGAAAGACTTAATGAATTCATTGAAGGGGATAGATTTACTTCTGAAGAACTAAAAGAAGGTAGAGATGTTCTTCATAATATGGCAGTAGGAGATGGTTTAGTTAGGATTAGTCCTTTCACTGAAGATCATGTAGCTTATTCAGAAGTTGAACCTAGATATGCTATGAATCAGGAAATGCAACATCAAGAACCTGCTCCTGATTTACATAAGGATAGTAGTCCTTTCGGTGTACCAATAGTAGGATTTCCTGAGAAAGGAACTAAAATTGCTACAGCAGATCAGCAATATGATGGTACATTTAAGATGGGAGTTAGGGATCTCTTTCTCTCTGTCTCTGATAAATTCAGAGAACTGAACAAAGATTGGGCTAATGAATATGCTGATAGGATAGATAACTATTTTAACACTCTTGAACAAAGACTAGGACTTGTTAATAGTCCTTTTCATAAGTTGTTTAAGACTATTGATAAGCCTTACATCTTTGGAGGAAAAGGAAGAAATTATTATCTAGCTCCCTTTGAAGCTTATTGGAGACATTATGACAGAGGTAGGAAGTCAGAAGCAGAAAGAGTTTACAACGAAGCTCCTGAAGTCTCTAAGAAACTCATTGATAATTGGAAGAAGATAGCTAATGAAACAGGTAATATCAATGTTCATCTAAGAGATCCTAATGGTAATCCTTTAATGGTATTTGATAGGAAGAAATACCTTAAGCATCCTAATAAAAAAGGAGAATGGATTCCTTACACAGAGGAAAAAGCTAGGTATTTTGAGAAGAAACTTAGAAAAGAAGGGGAAGAACCTGAATTCAAAGGTGGATGGAGACCTATTAGAAAGGTTAGAGATGTCTATTTTCCTAGAGTTATGAGACCTGAAGTTAGAGCAGTGATGGTTAATAAGGATAAGAACCCTGCTCTATATGAGCAACTCATAGATGCTCTAATGGTAGAATATCCAGATCAATTCAGTAATAGAGAACAAGCTGAGAAATGGCTTATAAAGAACCATTTCCCTGAACAAACTACTAATGATTATCTGGCTAATATAGAGAAAGCTAGGCATCAACCACTCCCTGAGATATTCTATGACTATTCTTGGGATACTGCTAGTGAATATCTATACGCTTGGGCTAAGAGAACAGCTCAGGTAGAGACCTTTGGTCAGGACACAGGAACAGGAGAATATCTCCATAATACAGCTAGGAAAATAAAAGATCCTTCTATTCGTAATTATGCTGACTTAGTGAAGGATAACATTTATGAAACTAAATCAAAGGAGACAATGACTCAAGTAGCTTCTACTCTTAACATAGCTGCTACAGGTACACAACTTGCAAACTTTGCAACAGCTCTAAGAAACTTAATAGGGGGTTCAGCTCTTAATGTAGTTATGTTTGGCCCTAAAGCTATGACTAAAGCTTATGCTGAGATGATAAGAGATTGGAAAGCTATTAATGAATCTGGAGTGAGGCTTGGTATTCTTGGTAAGGATGTAATGAACATCCTGAATGATAATGCAGCTAGAGAAGCTCTAACTAGAGGAGGTCAGATTAAACAGTGGGCAGCTTATGTAGCTAGGTGGAGTATGAGTAGAAGTTTATATAAATCCACTGAGAATATAATTAGAACAGGAGCTATGATAGCTGCTAAGAATTATAACTTCAATTCTTTAAGGCATATAAACCAACATGGCTTAAATACTAGAAAAGCTAAAAAATATATAGCTTGGGCTGAAAGACATAATTTAGATCCTAATAAGCTTCTCACTGAGAATGGTTATGGACCTGAGACTGCTAAGATGTTGAGAAAAAGTGTTAATATTCCTCAAGGAAGTTATAGAATTGATATGACTCCTATGTATGTTGATACTAATTGGGGGAGATTTCTATTTAAATATCAGAAATTCTCTACTCAGGTAACTAGGTTATTCTATAAAGAATATTATAGACCTATGATAGAATCTTATAGAACAGGAGATACAACAGAAGCTGCAGAGAATACTCTTAAGATGTTAGGTTTCTTTGCTACAGGAATTGTAGGTGGTACAGTGGATGCTGCTATTAGATATCGTCTGTTTAATTATATGGATAGAGGGCCAGAAGCAGATGATATGGTAGAATCCATGAAGAAACTATTAGAAGATGATGAAACTAAAGATCAGCTTGCTTGGATGTTTGATAGGGCTTATTCAAGTATGGTTAATTCTGGATTCTTTGGTATATTTGGTACTCCAATTCAATATATGAGTGATGTTAGACATCAGAGAGCTGTAGCTAATCCACTTGATCCTCCTGGTGTAGCTTCTATTCAGACGGTAGGAAATCTTGTTAATAAATTCTATCAACAAGGTTATAAACTTAGTTCAAGAGATGTTAGTGATTCTATAGATGAGATGTATGCTTTATTTAGAGCATATAGAAGAGCTTCTACTTCTGTTCTCAATACAGTAGGGATAGATCTGTATGAAACCAGATATTTTGCTGGAAGGCATGACTCTCTCTATGTAAGAAAACTCACTAATAGATTTCTAAAAGACAAAGGAGAAGATATTAGAACTCCTCAAATAGCTGGAGTATTTAGGAATGTCCATTCTAGAAGAAATCAGAAGTTATATGAATATATAATTATGGGAGATGGTCAAGCAGCTAGCTCTTATCTCAGAGAGGAATTAAGAAATGCTAAACCAGAGGAAAGGGATGAGATAATGAGGAGTGCTAGGATGTCTATTCAAAATAGACAGCCAATAGCATTTAAGGGGAGAGCTAATAATGAATTGAGAAGGGAATTTGAACATTGGTATAGGACTCAAGCTCCTATCTCAGATGCTAACAGGGAGAGAATACAGAGGATTGATAGGCAATACAGACAAGCTGCTTCTAGAGCAGGATTGATGTAGAAGAAAAGCCCCCTTAATTGGGGGCTTTCTTTTTTTATCTTCTAATCCTATTAGGGATGAAACATTGGAGATATTTCTGACAATTAGGACAATGTTTTATTTCCAATCTATTCTTGTTTGTATCTCGACACCTAAATATCCAAGGATCTCCATCCCACCCATTTAAAACTCTCTCAACTTCTATCATATATCCGCAATCACAACTTACGAACATAAATCACCCCTCATATTAAATTTTAAAGCCACAGAATCCATTCTAAGGGACTTCTAAACAAAAACCTAGGGTAAGGGTCATGAAGAAGACTAGAAGCTCTCACAGAAGCTCCTATGGGCCTTAAATTGGAAATGGCCTATTTTTCCTGTTCTAAATAAATAATAGCAGCAGCTATGTAGTTAATTGCCCCTAACAATTCATTAATAGCTCTGTCTCTCTCCAATCTCTTACTCTCTTGAATCTTTTTCATAGCTTGAAAGAGAGGACCGTCATTAGAATTGAGAAGTTTAGAGATAGTTATAATAGGTTGATCTTCAAAATTATCTCCATTAGCGTGTCTCTCTTTACCTTTTCCTGAAGCTGCCTGAATATATGCTCTAGCTAAAACATCTCTCAAGGAATCATATTTATCATCATTTATCCATTCAATAAATTCTTCCATATCCATAACATCTACTTTTATCCCCATTTCATCTAGAATAGTTTTCATATTTCCTCCTTGTTTTTGTTCATCCATTTCTTGTCTTCTCATCTCTTGTTCTATTTGCCATATTCT
>PUNG01000084.1 GCA_003551675.1 Thermoplasmata archaeon | reverse complement strand
TACACTATAGATGCTACAAGCAGGTAGAAAGACCGTATGATAACTCTTTCCAACGTATCAAATGCTCTACGTGTGATGATGAACTGGACGCGGAGTTCAATGCGTCGATCAACATCGCTGTGAAGGGTATATCCCAGTACAGCGACAAGCCCATTGAGCCGGAATCATTCTGGCAAAACATGGCGGGGGCTCGTTCAGGAATCGATAGATTCCTGCGATCCAGAGGAATTGCATGCAATTCCTCGAATATAGATGAACTAGCCCGAACTATGGATGATTCTGAGGTAGAACCTCGGATGAGCACAGAAGCTCCCGGCTTCAGCCGGGAGTAGTTCACCAGATTCTTTTTCCCTTTCATACCTCCTATATTTTGGCTGCCCCCGATGATACCCTCTTCGGACCATGATTTTCCTCCATAGCTGATTTGAAAAAGATATAGATATATTTTGTTATTTATACTCCTGACAGCTGTCACAGTACCATCGGTCGTACTCCCTTATGTGCCGTATCTGTCTCCCACAATCAGGGCATCTTTCTCCTCTTGTTTGAGACATAGGCCGTTGTTGGTAGTTATACTCTTGAACCTGTTGTCTTCCATAGTTACTAGGGCTATAGTTTTGGTACTGTTCTTTGTATATGGATCCCCTTTCTCTTTTGACCACGTAGGTATTAGCTAGACTATCACCTATCCTTTGGTTCTTGTCAGCTACAAGGAACACATCTATTATCAATATTATAAAACCTATACATGGGATAGACCAAAGCAATCTAGCGATGTTTCTGATGAAAGAAGTGCCCATGCTCACCTTTTTGCCGTGCTTATCTACTACTTCTATGTTAAAAATTCTTTTAGCGAATGTAGATCCGCCTCCACTTTTTGATTCAAAATATGTGAAATAAACTAGAAATGTAATAAGATTAAGAGATATGATGATGAGGAAGATGCCTCCCAGGTATAATTCAAAAAACTCTTCGAGCTGTACCTCTTCTAAACTCCAAAGACCGATCACAAATAATATCCCTAAAATAGCCCCCATCAAAAACCCCAAGATTATAACGTCTATTAAGTAAGCCCCGATCCTTCTAAGAACAGATGCATGATTGAGTTCACGTGGTCGTGATTGATACGGCCCATATTCATAATCCTGTACCATGGAATTCACCAGAGCAAAAGATACTTAGCAGTATATAAACTCTATGAAGATATGTGCTATTAAATAAATAGAAAAAAAGAAAGGGCTAAATGTTTTTTATTTGTACTCTTGACACGTGTCGCAGTACCATCTATTATGTTCCTCGATGTAGCGCATCTGATTTGCACAGGTTGGGCATGGATTTCCCTGTTGTGCAGGTGGCTGTTGTGGTTCGGGTTGTTGCTGTGCAGGTGGCTGTTGTGGTTGTGGTTCGGGTTGTTGCTGTGCAGGTGGTTGTTGTGGTTGTGGTTCATGTGGTTGCTGTGCGGGTGGTTGTTGCGGTTGTGGTTCATGTGGTTGCTGTGCAGGTGGCTGTTCAGCTGGTCCGGGCTGCCATTGTCGCTGTTCTGCCCCGGCATATCCTTTTTCGTGGCCTGCGACCATTTGAGCCGCTTTATAAAGAAAGTAAAGGTTCACAAGCGGTATTATCCCTATTACAAACCATTTTGCTGTCGATTCTTTTTTACCTCTGTGGCTCATGGCTTCGTAATTTCCGGAGATGATTTTTTCATGTCCTGAAACCAGCTCAGCTGCTTTCCAAAGTACATAAAGGTTTACTAGAGGGATGATCCCAAGCACGAACCATTTTGCCGTAGAACCTTTTTCACTCCTATGGGCCAAGGCTTCAAATCTGCTAGTGATCACCTCATGTCCTGAAATGTCCTCAGCGATCTTCCAAAGCACATATAAGTTGACTATAGGGATTATAGCCAGGACTATCCATTTTACCGTAGACTCTTTTCTATCCATGTGGGTTATTATTTCCCTTCTTATTTGGTTTTCTATGATATCACCGCCTCCTAAATCTACAAAGGGTTTTATATTATTTGTGCTGTGAAAAACAGATGTCATGGAAAAACAGGGGTGACCTGAAAAAAATATTTATAGGGGCGGGCTCATCCATGCGGCAATTCACATTATTTAACACTCCAATAGGAGGAACTGTAAATGAAATCTGGAAAAGTAGGTAAGATGGCTACCGCCCTGACAGTGATGCTATTGTTACTGTCAGTGGTCGCCGTAGTCCAATGGAACGCCCAGCCTGTAGAAGCGACCGAGTCTGACGAACAAACCCACAACTATACGATCGAAGGGTTCTTAGATGCCGATATCTCCATAGAATCGGACCTAGACATAATATTAAGAGATCTGAGAACAGGTGAGATCGAGGAAAATCAGACCTCCGAGGATTTTTATGAGTTCACCGACATCAGCCCAGGTTGGTATGAGATCATATTCCCATCTCAACAGGATGAGATGAATGGAATCGCCTATATGAAAAACGTATCTGGGCCTATAGAGGTGGACGGAAATAAGATACATGATATGGATGTTGAGGCTAGAAGAACCGATGTGGTCTTAGATGGATTTGTTTTTGAAGATGAGGCCCAGGAAAAGCCTTTAGAAGGGGCCACACTTACCGTAGAATGTCCTGAGAACCGATATGTTCACACGGTAGATACGGAGAAGGTCGAGTATAACGACGAAAACCACAGCTTTTACTTTGAAATGGAGATATTCGAAGAATTCCAAGGCCGACTGAAGATCGAAAAGGAAGGTTATACTCCTTATGTTAATGTATCATTTTCGGCGGCGGATCATGACGGAATGCATTACAACGTAACACTGTATGACGAACCGATAGTTGAAGGCCGTTTAGTAGACGAAGAAGGGATAGGTATAAGAGAAGAGATGGATATAACTCTGTATAATGAAGATGTGGGGCTATTCACACGGTCCGTTAAGGGTCCTACCTTCAGGATAAGAGCACCGGAAAGCTATACATACACGTTGGTAGTCGATGCACCAGGATATGAACCATTGGTGAAAGAGATCGAAGAATTGACAGGTACCGAAAAGCTTGGTAGAAATTCAGTGCCAGAATCTGAAACAGAGGTATTCGAGACTGACATCGAATTTGATGATGACGGTGTTGAGAACCTAACGGTCACTTCGACCAGGACACTCAACATAGGTACGAGGATGAAAACCTTAGATTATTCATTTTTAGGTAATCTTCCCATGCAGATCGACATGGCTCTCGGAAACAGTGATCAGATCATAGGCGAGGATGAGATCGAGAGATTAAAAGAAAGACTCGTGTACAGCGAAGCGGACATACCCTCGACACAAGACCTGATAATGGTGAACGACACCCACTATGAGCTTTCAAGTTATGAGGCTGAATTTATCAACTTTGAAGAATGGATAGGAAGGAGCATCACAGATGACTTCGACGAAACTCTCAAAGTGAACGTTACTAGAGAATATGTTGCCGTAGAGGAGATCGGATATGGACCGTACGAGGTGGACCTCACCGTTAATAATGACCATATGTACGGCAATGAAAGAAAATTCATCTATCGTTTGGATGTGATGGAAGGTCACGAGAGATTTATCCAGGACAAGGAAGGCTCTATTGAGTCCATACCCGAAAACGTCGAAGTAGACGGATATAGATTCTTACAGATCGATCCAAAAGAAGACGGTATGACATCTCATATCGTATTTGACTTCAGAGAGTATGAAATCGGAGAAGCCGTATTGTCTATCGAGAGAGAGCCGTGGGTATTCAATAGAACTGCAGACCACTATGTGATCAGAAAGGATTCAGAAGTAGAACTGATCTGTGAGTATGAAAATCCAGTCAGCCATGCTGTGAATTTCACTTGGTTATTGAATGGTGAAGAGATAGGGTATGGTGAGAACAAGACGGAGCTAACCTACGCTTTCAATGAAACTGATGAAAAGACACTTGAGGTTAACATAGAGGAAAGTAACAGCAATATTATAACAGAACATCTAACCATCGTAGTGGACGATGAAGGACCTCAGGGAACTATGATAGTACGTGGTGAGATGGTTCCAGAAACTACTACTGCCGATGAAGGCGAAGAACTAAATTTTAGTGCGGAAAATTTTGAAGACGCTGCTACAGGTAATATCAGTAGATACAAATGGAACTTCAGCGATGAAAGCGAACCGAGAAGTGGAGCAAATCTGACCAAGTTGAACCATACATTTGACATTCCTGGATCCTATAATGTGACTCTGAATGTTACCGACCCCATAGGAAATTGGAACGAAGAGATGATAGTGATCAAGGTGAACGATACTACAGAGCCAGATGTTATCATCAGGACGGAATGGAACGACGAACATAGTTATGATGATTACGTAGACCATGCGGATCTGATGATAGATACATACGTGACTTTCAACGCTACAGAATCTACTGCTCATCCAGAATATGAAGGCAATCTAACATCTTTTGAGTGGTGGATAGAAGAACTAGGTATGAATGAGGAAGGTCCTATCTGGGAAAATGTCACTTTCGAAGATCGTGATGAATACACGATATGGGTAAATGTGACCGACGAAGCTGGTAACTATAGAAACGAATCGGTAACAGTGAATATCCGTAGAGGTCCTACACCTAATCTCATGGTTCATGACCTTATATTCTCTGAAGAAGATATCAGAGTCGGAGATACGGTGATCATCAGTGTTAATGTGACCAATCAGGGCCAAGTCAACGCCACTCAGATAGATACCGTGTTGAGGATCGATGGGGACCGTGTAGATGTCAGTCCTGTTTTCTATAAAGACGGAGAAGAATTGACTCGCACTCACATCGAGCCGGAGGAAGAGATCAGGATAGACATGGAATGGGAACCAGAAGATGACGGTGAAAGGTTGGTGAATGTAAACGTCACGGATGCCGAAGAGCGAGAACATACCGATCTACTGTGGAACAACGAGATAGAAGAGACTGTAAATATTGATCCCGCAGCTTGGAGAGAGTACGTGGTTTATGCATTGATACCGATCATAATAATCGGAGTGACTGTTGGACTCTATTTCTACAAAGACAAGATCAAAGAACTGATCGGGAAATAAATCGCTACTACACTACCAAAAACTTTTCTTTTTTACTTTTTAGTATTTTTTGTATATGTCTAGTGGTAGGATTTTCTGGAATTTTAAATGGAATATTTCACTAAAAGATTAAATATCACCATTTCTTGGATAATTCCGGCTTCAAACTGATATCCAGAAGGTAGGTATAATGAAAAAGAGTTCAGAATTAGTATCGACGATAACGGACGAAGATCATTTGGAATTCATCAAAGATAATGATTACGTAGTTATAGATCTATGGGCTACCTGGTGTAGCCCTTGTATTCAAATGGATCCTATCGTGGAGGACCTTGCGGAAAGGTATGATGGAAAAGTGAATTTTGGGAGAACGAACATCGAGGAAAACAGCGAATTGCCTTCACGATATGGTATACAATCTCTACCGAGCTTTCTTTTTTTCAAAAATGGAGAGCTCGTGGACAAAGAAAGAGGCGTGTTAAAGAAAGACGAATTCGAAAAAAAACTAAAAGAAAATTTTGAACTGTGAACTATAGTGGAAGTTGAAACTTTTTATAGTCAAGGACACGAGTTTTCTTTGGTTTTTTAGTGTCCTTGTCGTCTAACAAGAAAGTTCGTCCTTTCTTGTGGATCTCAGAATTATTTATTAATTCTAAGTTCGTTGGCACTGAGTTCCAACACTATTTGGAATTTTTTAAAATTCCAAAATAAGTTGTGCAGGACTTTATCCTTGCAGTTCCGAGGTTTACTAACCGAGGGAATAGAGGGGTTTATTCCTCGCATCCTCGAACAGAGTTCTGCGGATCAGCAGGATTACATCCCTTGGTCCTCGAACAGAGTTCTGCGGATCAGCAGGATTACATCCCTTGGTCCTCGAACAGAGTTCTGCGGATCAGCAGGATT
>PUNG01000036.1 GCA_003551675.1 Thermoplasmata archaeon | reverse complement strand
TTTCAGAAAACAATCCAGAAACTCTTCAATCGGTTTAGCAAAAAGAACACCTTCGCTAAAGGATGGATTAAAAAGTTCTACTCAAAAATAACAAATTAGTTATGTCTAAGACTATAATTTCTACTTCAGTATCTACAAATTTTCCCCTTAACTAACTTCGCAAGAGGCGGATAGGTATCAGATGAAGATCGTTTTTTGCCATATTTCGGGAACCTATCAGTTTTCAGATCAGAAGTCAATGATTTTCAAAGGAACAAAATCAAAAGAGTAGTTTATCTGATCATTCGTGAGTCTAAAACGTCGGATCATTGACCACGTGGATATACTTCACTTTTCAGCAGTTAATAAAGAGTAATGATGCTTCACCCCTTCGATCTGGAGTATATTCATATCATCGGCTACGGCGGTGGCGGAAGAAACCACATCCAAATCGAATTCTTTGAACTCGTATCCTGATAATATGTTCATCAGGTTTTCTTTGAGCACCCCATTCTCTACACCAAATTCCCTAGCTCTTTCTGCCGCCTCTGACCCTTCTTCCACAAAAAGAGGTGATGCAGTTATCTTTCCTCCATCTTTCAGAACTCGATACATCTCTGATATAACTTCAGAAACGTTGGGTATATTCGACAATCCGCCAAGGGAAACCACATGGTCGAATGTTCCGTCCCTGAACGGTAGACCCTTGGCGTCACACCTTACCATGTGATAATCCTCACCGATCTCTCCTTTCAAGATCTTTTCATCCTTCATCTTGAGGATGTCTAGGTTTAGGTCTGTTAACACCGGCTTCGTTTTTTCATTGACGATCAGGTTTCCAGCTCCACCCAATCCCGTGGCTATCTCCAAAACATATCCCTCTACATCCATGAGACGCTTACCTAATTCCGCTCCACACGCCTGCTTCGCCTGTTTTATCTCCTCGGTCATCTTTTCCTGCTGTCTTTTTTGAAGCTCACGTAATCCTTTTTCTTTGATGAGATCTACTAACTTGTTTGTCATCTCCCGCTCATCTAATCTTTCTTCATCGAATACAAGATCGTAGATCCCTTCCTCAGTCTTCGAATATCTCTTTGCGCATCTCTTACAGTTCAGATCGCTGCTCAAATCTACTCCACAGTTAGGACACCTAAATAGCTCGATCAAATTATCACACATCACAGTTCTTTAATCAAAAAAAGGTTTAAGTAATTTACTACCTGGACCCAACTTCTCCCCTTTCTTACCTTATAAGACTGGAAGTTATATCTTCAGTTCGAAGCCGACACTCCTGGAATAACCTGCTATTCGATCCTATTTCTCAATTCCTCGATGTGACTTTTGACCTCGGCTTTCACCTGTGAATAGGGTGTGATAGATAAATACGATGATGAGTATCTCTTGTTTTTCCACCATACATAAATACAAGTTGCTCTTGACCAAACTTCATGGGAAATAACTCAGAAACGCAGGACATATTTATCAGAGAAATGCCAGATTTATCCACAGAACCAGCTTCCTTGGGTCTCTTTGGTCTTGCGGTAGCCGCTCTTCTACTAGGTGTTACATATCTTGGATTCACCGAAAGTGGTACGAACGCTCTACTCATTCCTTGGATACTCTTCTTTGGAGCTACTACCCAATTTGTAGCGGGGTTATTAGATTACAGGCGTAAGAACATATTCGGCTTCACGGTTTTTACCTTTTTCTCCATGGCCATGTATGCCATCGCGTTGACTGCATACATAAATGTGTTCACAAGTGTAAACGTTGATACTATCCATTATGCAGCAGGCTTGACAGCGGTTATGGTATTTTTGGTAATAATCACAGCCGCATCCATGATGACAAATAAGACCCTCTTTGCCATAGTCATATCGGTGGATATAGCACTCCCCATCTTGATCGCACATTATCTATGGGGGGTAGATGGGTTCATAGCCGGTTTATTTTTGCTGGTCACCTCCGGCCTATCATTCTACGCTGCAGGAGGCATATTGCTGAATACCATGGCAGGAAAAACAATATTGCCCTTGGGATGTCCTATTTGGAAGCCTTGAAGACCTACCAAAGGCCGAATCCTTTCTAAACACAACGATTTAAACTTTGATCAGGCAATAACAAAAAATGGCCGAAGGGCTCGAGACCTGGGAAGCACGTCTAAAATATTTGGAAGACGATAAGGTGTGGGAGGGCGAGGAAAAGTGGAGAAAATTCCGCAGAGAGATCAACATCATCCCTCAGGAGGAATCGACCAAGATCAGAGGCTTCGGACCGGTCATGTTCAAGATGATAATGGAGGGTAGGCCATACTTTGGTATAGAAGAGGTGCGGGAAGTCGAAGGTGTTGGTGAGAAGAGGTATCGGAGATTGGCTGAGCGGTGTTGGTGTTTTTGATCATTCTTCTTGAAAAAATCAAGGTCTCAAGAGATAGATCCTGTTGAACTAGCTACATCTACCTCGCTTTGTTCGCATCTTATAAGAGGTGCTCTCTTTATCTGTGAGAGAGTTCGATGTGTATCGCTTCACCCATACCTTACTATCTCTTCTTGAGAGTAAGTCTGCCCACACTCTTCACACTTTACATCTCCGCTATCCTTATCCTTTTCGGTGAAGGTGAAGACATCATCACATTCGATACAGGTCCCACTGAAGGTCGCTTCTTCATAGTTTTTTTGACCAACAGCTATCTCCATATCCAAGATGTACATCAACCAGATCCAGTATGCATCTTCCCTCTGCTCATCGGTCAAAGTATCGATTATCTCGGGTAAGGTCTTTTCGTTTTTCTTCTTTTCCTCTTCGATATAACTGACTATCTCTTTCTTTTTCTTTTCAAAATCCTTATTGGCTTTTTTGAGCAGCAAATTTACTGCAAATTTTTTTATCCTATCTTTACCCATCTTATGTCACCGGTTGGGATATCGATTTTCACACATATAAGATTATCTATAAATAATAGGCTAAAAAAAAGGCGGATATCCTCATGATCACAAAGATGTTAAAAAAGAAGTCGTGAAATGTTGATCACCTATACGCGTCCAAGAGCCTGTCGTATCTTTCTACGAACTCATCTGCATCCATGTAGAATGCTTTTCTAACTTCATCCATACCCATCTCTTGTTCGATCCGGTTCATCATACCACACCCAACACGATAGGAGAATCTTTTTTCACCGAAAGCTCTGTTCATGTACTCCTGAAGCGACCAGTTTTCCGAGTTATCAAAATCTTCACGGAGTTCGTCATGATCTTTTACAACTTTTCTCATCCTTTCATCATCTGAGATGATGTAGTAATCGGCGGTGATCCTTTTCTTTTAGTTATAGGCCTATCAGCTATTTCAAATTATGGTGGATGTGGAAAGAAGCTGCATGAAGTAAAACCAGCTAGCTAGAATATATATAACTGAACGATAGTTGAAAAGTGCAAAAGCGTGAATTTGGTCGAAAATCCATGACAGATGAGATGAATACACTCTTATTGGAAGGCACCAGCTATGAGATGGGTGTAGAACAAGGAACTAGGTACCGCTCCCAGATAGATGATCTATATGATAAACTCACAAGTTCAGAATATTTTTTATCATCTAAACCGGCCTCCATATCTGACTTTTCTTTTGTAAAGCGAGCGATAAGCTCTTCTTCAGAGATGATACAAGAAGCGATCCGAGTCCATCTGCCATCTCAGTGGGACCATCTGGAAGGTATGAGTAAAGGATCTGATATGTCCATCAAAAAACTTCTATTTATCCAGGGTATAGACGCCTTGGGTACCAAGCTCTCGTATCGCAGAGAGGGCTCTCCGGTGAACAACTGCAGCGCCGTTGGAGTATCCCAGCGTCAAAGCGAAAACGGTGGGGTATTGATGGTCAAAAATTGGGATGGCCCTAACTCATTACATCCTCATCTCCTCTTCCGTCGTATCAAGCACTCTAACCAAGATAGGTTTGAAACCCTCGGTTCCGGAATAGACGGCATGGCAGGTATCAACAACGGCATGAACGAAAAAGGATTGTCTGTCGTATATAATTACGCATATCCTCAAGATGTAGGAAAAAAAGGCATACCTGCCATGTTTTTGGTCAGAGAGGTCCTAGAAACGTGTTGTACCGTAGGCGAAGCTATAGATGTGTTGAAGTCTTTTCCAAGATTGGGAGGCGCCATCTTCATGATAGGCGACGGCAGAGGAGATCTAGCGGTGGTGGAAAGCAGTCCAGATCGGATCGGGATCCGAAGCAAAGAAGATATCTTGATATGCACCAATCATTACGTCGAACCGAGCATGAAAGAGTTTGAGGTCCCTCTTGACGCAGTCTATACCGATCAGGCTCCAGAGGGATCGCGAGGAAAATCCGTCCACAGTTCATCTTACTCACGATACGAAGACGCGCTACATGAACTCAAGAAAGAAAAAACTCCATATTCCTTGAAATCATTACACCGCCGCATCCAATGCTCCCATGGCGAAAAAGATATTCCGGGTGAGGATACTATCTGTAATCACGGGGATAAGATATCAACGGGATTCGGACTGATGATAGATGTGGAAGATGAAAATTTTCACGCAGTGATGGGTAAACCCTGCCAGAAAAAAATGCAGTAGTATCTCATATCATCATGATCTAGATGTAGTGTACCGGTATGAAACTTTTTAGGAATTATTGAACTATTGGTGAAAAATATTTAGTTTTAGTAGACTTATTATGGAATCCGCTGACGGTTACTATTATAGAGAATAATTTTGTCTGATTATTAAAGTGCAATGGGCTTGTTAGTAAAGATAGAGATCTTGTGATGAACAACGTTCGTTAGACGGATGAGCTCGTTTAGTCTTAAAAGTTGATTCGATTATATGTATAGTTTAGCGGATAAAAAGGAAAGTTTTAAATACATAATGTAAGGTGTACTTTACATAAAGTGATAATATGGAAAAAGATACAAAATTATCGGTTACGCTAGGGCTTGCATTGATCTTTGCTGGGGTTCTGCTTTATGTATGGGATCCAACATGGGTTTCAAGACCATTTGGTATGTTATTGGGAGTCATATCTATGGGTATCGCCATCATCTTGATGCAATTCTATATAGTTACAAGGCGCAAAACACAGGGCATATGGGAAGACGAAAGAGAAGAATGGATAGCAGGGATGACAGGTTATTGGTTTTCTGCCATCTTTTTCCCTTTGACGGGAATTTTATTCTTTGTCGTCCATGTAACGGAATTTACCCCGTCAGCCCAAGAAGTATTAGGAATCCTTTTCGGATTGATGGCCATAATCCGATTCAGTCTCTATGCCTATTTCAAAAAGACGATGTAAATTAGAGGATGATAAAAATGGAGAATAATCTTAAAGTCTGGCGGGCTAAAAATGATCTTACCCAGGAAGAACTAGCAAAAGAAGTAGGGGTGACCCGTCAAACCATAAATTCTATAGAGAGAAGAAAATACGATCCTAGTCTTGAACTCGCATTCAAATTAGCAAAGTTTTTTGACTGTAAAATAGAGGATATATTCTCTTTAGACAAGTGATCTGAGGCCAGATGCTCGATCCTCCACGATCACGAATGTTATTATCCTCAATTTTCTCCTCCATCTACGATGATATATTGCCCGGTGATGTAAGAAGCGCAATCGCTGACCAAAAACTTAATCACCTCAGCAATCTCTTTCGGTTTTCCCAACCTTTCAAGTGATATCGACTTTGAGATCTGTTTTTCTCTCTTCGGATGAGAATCAGAACAGTCCAGCCCACAGATAGCGATCATTTTTTTGCATGATTCTCACCGTCTTCTCCAACGATCCAATACTGTTTCGAATATTTACATCTTCGGCTTAAACTTTTCATTTTCACATGAATATTTTGTTTTTACGGATGAAATTTAGAGACTTGTTTATTTTTTCGGGATTCCTATTCCATCTAGGAAAGGGATGATGCTGAAAACAATTTTTGATAATTCTAGCAAAAACATCGAATGTGTATTTTATTTTTGTAAAATATGA